>MTPE01000404.1 GCA_002011835.1 Desulfarculaceae bacterium JdFR-95
GCCTCGTAGCGCTTGGCCTCCTCCACCATGCGCTGCACCTCTTCCTCGCTGAGNCCGCTGCTGGCCTTGATCTCGATGGACTGCTCCTTGCCCGTGGCCAGGTCCTTGGCGCTGACGTGCACGATGCCGTCGGCGTCGATGTCGAAGGTCACCTCGATCTGGGGCACGCCGCGCGGGGCCGGGGGGATGCCGGTGAGCTGGAAGCGGCCCAGGGTGCGGTTGTCCTTGGCGAACTCACGCTCGCCCTGCAGCACGTGGATGTCCACCGTGGTCTGGTTGTCGGCCGCGGTGGAGAAGATCTCGCTCTTCTTGGTGGGGATGGTGGTGTTGCGCGGGATGAGCTTGGTCATCACCCCACCCAGGGTCTCGATGCCCAACGACAGCGGGGTCACGTCCAGCAGGAGCACGTCGTCCACGGTGCCGGCCAGCACGCCGCCCTGGATGGCGGCGCCGATGGCCACCACCTCGTCGGGGTTGACGCCCTTGTGGGGCTCCTTGCCGAAGAACTCACGCACGATCTCCTGGACCTTGGGGATGCGGGTGGAGCCGCCCACCAGGACCACCTCGTCCACCTCCTTGGGGTCCAGGCCCGCGTCCTTGAGCGCCTGACGGCAGGGCTCCAGGGTGCGCAGCAGCTCGTCCTCCACCAGGGCCTCGAACTTGGCCCGGGTCAGCTTCATGTTCAGGTGCTTGGGCCCGCTGGCGTCAGCGGTGATGAAGGGCAGGTTGATGTCGGTCTCCATGGAGGTGGACAGCTCCATCTTGGCCTTTTCCGCCGCCTCCTTGAGCCGCTGCAGGGCCATGGGGTCCTGGCTGAGGTCGATGCCCTGGTCCTTCTTGAACTCCTCCACCAGCCAGTCGATGATGCGCTGGTCCAGGTTGTCGCCGCCCAGGTGGGTGTCGCCGTTGGTGGCCTTCACCTCCACCACGCCGTCGCCCACCTCCAGCACGCTGATGTCGAAGGTGCCGCCGCCGAAGTCGAACACGGCGATGGTCTCGTTCTTCTTCTTGTCCAGGCCGTAGGCCAGGGCCGCGGCGGTGGGCTCGTTGATGATACGGCGCACCTCCAGGCCCGCGATCTTGCCCGCGTCCTTGGTGGCCTGGCGCTGGGAGTCGTTGAAGTAGGCCGGCACGGTGATCACCGCCTGGGTCACCTTCTCCCCCAGGTAGTCCTCGGCCGCCTTCTTCAGCTTGCTCAGGATCATGGCGCTGATCTCGGGCGGGGAGTACTGCTTGCCCCGCACCTCGACCTTGACCTGGCCCTGGCCCGCGTCCACCACCTTGTAGGGCACCTGCTTGATCTCCTCGGTCACCTCGGCGTAGCGGCGCCCCATGAAGCGCTTGATGGAGTAGATGGTGTTCTCGGGGTTGGTGACCGCCTGGCGCTTGGCCGCCGCGCCCACCAGGCGCTCGCCTTTTTCGGTGAAGGCCACCACGCTGGGGGTGGTGCGGGAACCCTCCTCGTTGGTGATGACTTTGGCCTCGCCACCTTCCATCACCGCCACCACCGAGTTGGTGGTGCCCAGGTCGATGCCGATTATCTTTTCGCCTGCCATGTTTCGCTTCCTCCTGCTTCCACGGCCTCCGGGAGCCCCCGGAAACAGCCGCTGTAGTCTGCTCGCAGATCCTTCTGAAAACCCGGCCGTGGGCTTTCCTTTCCCCCCCGGCCGGTGTGGTCTGCTAAGGTTGCTTGCTCTCTTAAGATAAGTCGCTTCGGCCCCCAGTCAACCCCTGGGGGCAAAAGGCCCTTTCCCCCGCGGAGGGCAGGGGCTATCATGGGGAGAGGCGCGGGGCGGCCTTGNCGGAGGCGTCCGTCGCGCTTAAGGTTTTCGTAGGGAGGCTCCCACTCCTGTGGCCTCCCGGCGGTCACAGGGCGGAGGGGNGCAGGCAGAGNGGCCCGCGTCCCCAGCNGTGGGGAGCAGACCTTACGCCAAGGCAGCAGTGCATTTACTTGTTTTGCAGGGGGAAAGGGAACCGGTCATGGCACCCTATTTCCGTTTCTCCGGCGGCGAGCTGATCGGCGGCCGCATGCGCGAGGTGATGGAGCGCCTGTCCCGAGAAGGGCCGGGCGAGGGAGGTTGGTCGCCGGCGGTGGACATCTACGAGACCGCCGAGGAGGTGGTCATCGTGGCCGAGCTGGCCGGAGTGCGCCGCGAGGACATAAAGGTGATCCTGGACGGCAACCTGGTGCGGATCTCCGGCCAGCGCGCACCCACCTGCCGCCAGCCCGGCGCCCGCTTCCACCGCCTGGAAATATCCTCCGGCGCCTTTGAGCGTACCTTCCGTATCGGGGTTCCCTTCGAGCCCAAGGGTGTGGAGGCACGCTGTGAGGACGGGCTGCTCAAGGTGCGCCTGCCCAAACGCAAGCCTCCCGCACCCCACAAGATCCCGGTGGAGAGCGCCTGAGGAGGGGAGGAAGACCCATGCCCGAGCGCGACCCGACCCAGGCCGGCGGTCCGGTGGACGTCAGCGTAGGCCAGCAGGAGAAGCCGCCCTCTCCCCCGGACAAGGGCCCCTCCCTGCCCGAGCTGCTGCCCCTCCTGCCGGTCAAGGACATGAGCCTGTTCCCGCGCATGGTCCTGCCCATGTTCATCGCCGACGAGCGCCACCACCGCCTGGTGGACGACGTGCTGGCCGGCGACAAGATCATGGGCCTGGTGGCGCTCAAGCCGGAGGTGGACCCCCACCAGGTGCAGAGCAAGGAAGAGCTGGCCTCCATCGGCGTGGCGGCCCTGATCCTCAAGATGGCCAAGGGCGAGGACGGGGGCCTGCGTCTGGTGGCCCAGGGCCTGGCCCGGTTCCACATCGCCGAGCTGGTGCGCACCAGCCCCTACCTGGTGGCGCGGGTGGTGGTGGCCCCGGACGTGGTCAGCGACGACATCGAGACCCGGGCCCTGGTCAGCAACCTGCGCGGCCTGTTCGCCAAGGTGCTGGAGCTCTCGCCGCACCTGCCCGACGAGCTGGGCAGCATCGCCGCGGGCCTGGACCACCCCGGCGCCCTCTGCGACATGGTGGCCAGCACCTTGAACCTCAACGCCGAGGAGCGCCAGAGCGTGGTGGAGGCCCTGGAGGTCAAGGAGCGCCTGCGCCGGGTCACCACCCTGATCAACCGCGAGATCCAGATCCTGGAGCTGGGCTCCAAGATCCAGAGCCAGGTCAAGGAGGGCCTGGACAAGACCCAGCGCGACTACTACCTGCGCCAGCAGCTCAAGGCCATCCAGAAGGAGCTGGGCGAGGACCAGGAAGAGGGCCCCAGCGAGGTGGAGGAGCTGCGGCAGAAGCTGGAGGCCAAGGACCTGCCCGAGGAGGTGCACGCCGAGGCCATGCGCGAGCTCAAGCGCCTGGAGAAGATGCACCCCGCCTCCGGCGACTACCACGTGATCACCACCTACCTGGACTGGATCATCAACCTGCCCTGGAGCGAGCTCACCGAGGACCGCATCGACCTGGCCCAGGCCCGCCAGATCCTGGACCAGGACCACTACGACCTGGACAAGCCCAAGCGCCGCATCCTGGAGTACCTGGCGGTACGCAAGCTCAACCCGGACACCAAGGGGCCCATCCTGTGTTTCGTGGGTCCGCCGGGGGTGGGCAAGACCTCCCTGGGCCGCTCCATCGCCCGGGCCATGGGGCGCAAGTTCGTGCGCGTCTCCCTGGGCGGGGTGCGCGACGAGGCCGAGATCCGCGGCCACCGCCGCACCTACGTGGGGGCCATGCCCGGCCGCATCATCCAGAACCTGCGCCGGGCTGGCACCAGAAACCCGGTGTTCATGCTGGACGAGGTGGACAAGCTGGGGGCCGACTTCCGCGGCGACCCCTCGGCCGCCCTGCTGGAGGTGCTGGACCCGGAGCAGAACTCCGCCTTCAGCGACCACTACCTGGATGTGCCCTTCGACCTGTCCAAGGTGATGTTCATCACCACGGCCAACGTGCTGGACACCATCCCGCCCCCCTTGCGCGACCGCATGGAGGTGCTGGAGATCCCCGGCTACACCGCGCGCGACAAGCTGGCCATCGCTAAGCGCTACCTGGTGCCCCGCCAGCGCAAGGAGCACGGGCTCAAGGCGCGGCAGCTGGCCATCAGCGACGGGGCNCTGAAGTTGATCATCGAGCGNTACACCCGCGAGGCCGGGGTGCGCAACCTGGAGCGGGAGATCGGGGCCCTGTGCCGCTGGGCCGCGCGCAAGATCGCCGAGGGCGAGGCCGAGCGCGTGCGCATCGNGCGCAAGGAGGTGCCCCAGATCCTGGGCCCGGAGCGCATCATCCCGGACACCAAGCTGCGCACCGCCGTGCCCGGGGTGGCCACCGGCCTGGCCTGGACCCCGGCCGGGGGCGACATCCTGTTCATCGAGGCCACCTCCATGCCGGGCAAGGGCAATCTGACCCTCACNGGGCAGTTGGGCGAGGTGATGAAGGAGTCGGCCCAGGCCGCGGTGAGCTACGTGCGCTCCAAGGCCGCCGAGCTGGGGGTGGACCCGGAGCGCTTCGCCCGCGAGGACATACACATCCACATCCCCGCCGGGGCCATACCCAAGGACGGGCCCTCGGCCGGGGTGACCATGTTCACCGCCTTGCTCAGCCTGTTCACCGGCCGCCCGGTGCGGGCCGAGGTGGCCATGACCGGCGAGATCACCCTGCGGGGCATGGTGCTGCCCGTGGGAGGCATCAAGGAGAAGGTNCTGGCCGCCCACCGCGCCGGCATCAAGACNGTGATCCTGCCCGCCCAGAACCGGCGCGACCTGGAGGAGGTGCCCCAGGAGGTGAAGNAGGCGCTGGCCTTCAAGTTCGCCGAGACCATGGACCAGGTGGCGGCCTGGGCCCTGGAGCCGGCCCGGGGCGGCCGGCGCCGGAGCCGGGCCAAGAAGGGCTCCACCCGGCAGACCGCGGCGTGAGGAGGCCGCCCGGGATCGCGGCCCCGGCCGCCAACCCAGGGGAGGGGATGATGCCTCAACCGCCCCGGCGCTTGGGCAGTGGCTGAGTCCGCCCCGCGGCGTCAGGGGAAGACGGGGCGGACAGCGAGTCCACCGGGCACGCCAGAAGGAGCGGGGGCAACAGGCCCGCCCGGACACCAGCCGAGCCGGCGGACAACTCCGCTCGAGCCGGGCCGACCATTCCCGAAAGGGGACGCCAGAGACCATGAGCACCTACCAGATCTACGCCCTCAAGTTCGCCGGACCCTTCACCAGCTCCGGGGCCCTGCTGTGGTGGAACCAGGACTGGGAGCGGCAGGTGGAGCGGGCCTACTACCTGTGGCTGGTGCAGGGCGAGGCCGGGATGCTGTTGGTGGACGCGGGGCTCAGCCCGGCCCAGGCCCGCGACCGCGACCTNAGCCCCTACCAGAGCCCGGCCCGGGTGGTGGACCGGGCCGGCCTGGCCCCGGAGGAGGTGGAGCGGGTGGCGCTGACCCACCTGCACTGGGACCACGCCGGCGGGGTGAACCTGTTCCCCCGGGCCAAGGTGTACGTCTCGGCTTCCGAGTGGCGCTTCTGGATGGAGGAGGAGGTCTCGCGCACCCCGCCCTTCATGGCCGTGTGCGACCAGGCCACCCGCGAGGAGCTGGCCGCGGTGGAGCGGGCCGGGCGCCTGGAGCTGGTGGAGGACGGCCGGGAGCTGCTGCCGGGAGTGCGCTGCCACCTGGCGCCGGGCCACACCCCCGGCCTGATGGTGATCAGCGTGCCCACCGCCTCCGGCACCGCGGTGATCGGCTCGGACTGCGGCCACACCTTCCGCAACTACCGCGAGCAGTGGCCCAGCATCTTCATCACCGACCTGGCGGCCTGGATGCGTTCCCTGCCCCGAGTGATGGATCTGGCCTCGGCCCCGGAGCTGGTCTTCCCCGGCCACGACATCGCCCTGTGCCGCGACTATCCCCGGGTGGCCGAGGGCGTCTACCGTCTGGCCTGAAGCCGCGCCGCCCCTAGGGCCTTGACAAGCTTGCTCCCGGAGGAGGAAGCTGGGGGCAGCCGCTGCTGTCGGTGGCCCTTTCCTGCGGGCTCGGCCATACCCCAGGTACAAACCACCCGAAGCTCACCCGGCCGCCCCGGGGAGAGGACCCCTCTGAGNGGAGGGACGTCATGCCCGTGGACATCTGGACCATGATGGCCCGCATCCTGCTGGCCGCGGCCCTGGGCCTGCTCATCGGCCTGGAGCGCGAGCGCCACGCCCGCGCCGCCGGCCTGCGCACCTGCCTGCTGGTGGCCATGGCCGGGGCACTGATCATGAGCTTGTCGCTGCATCTGGCCCAGCTCTTCGGCCCGGAGGGCGCAGACTCCATCGTGCGCATGGACCCCTCGCGCCTGGCCGCCTATGCCATCGCCGGNATGGGCTTTCTGGGCGCGGGCTCCATCATCCAGGGCCGGCGCTCGGCCCGGGGNGTCACCACNGGCGCGGCCATGTGGGCCTGCACCGTGGTGGGCCTGGCCGTGGGGGCGGGGTTGTATCTGCCGGCCCTGTTGGTGGTGGCCATCACCCTGGTGGCNTTGATGCTGCTGCGCCGGCCGGCGCGGCTGGTACGGCAGGAACAGTANGTGACCCTGCGCGTGGAGGGNCCGGAGCCGTCGTTGCGCCTGCGGGTGTCGGAGCTGTTGGCCTCCCATGGCGCACGCATACAGTTCGTGGGCCGGGAGCGCTGCCGCGATTCGGGCGACATCGCCTTCACCTACTCCCTGGTGATCCATCCCGGCTCCCAGTGGGCCGAGCTGTTGGACCGTCTGGAGGGTATGGAGGGGCTGAACTGCTACTCCTGGCAGCAGGCCGAGGTNCCCTGAGAGCATTTGGTGGCTACGAAATCGAGCTGGCTTTCGAAGGAGAGCAGCATTGTGCCCAAAANACACTGGTCGCGGGAATAGATGAAGAAAATAGATCTCACAAAAGNGTTTCGATCATATTATAGGGCCAAAACCACGCCAGAGATTATTCANGTGGAAGAAGGATGGTTTTTGACTATAGAAGGGAAAGGTTCCCCAGAGGGGAAGGAATTCAAAGACAAAATTGCGGCCTTGTATTCTGTGGCCTATGGCGTGAAGAAGTTGATAAAGGCGAAAGAAGACATAGACCTTACGGTGGCCAAGCTGGAAGGCTTGTGGTGGGTNGAGTCAAACCGGCCATACATCCAAGTGCCAAGATCAGAATGGAGATGGAAACTCCTCGTCCGGCAACCTGGTTTCGTCTCCTCGCCGACGGTTGAGGAGGCCAAAGGAGAATCCCTGCGAAAGAAGAAGATGGCTTTGATAGCTCAAGTCGGCTTCGAAAAGCGAAGAGGAGGTACATGTGTCCAGATATTGCATGTTGGTCCCTATAAGACCGAGATGGAATCTCTAAAAAAGATGTATGAATTTATGTCGCAAAAGAAATTGATTCCAAAAGGGCCGCATCACGAAATTTACTTGTCTGACCCAAGAAGATCGCCAGAAGAAAAGTTGCGAACCATCTTGAGACAGGCGGTGGAAATAAAGGTGTAGGTGAATACGAGTGGTATTTTCTGGGAGATCTAGATCTTGTGCAAGGCTTGAGAACGAGATAGTCCCTGGGAGAGCCTGCCGCTTTTGAGGCATGAACAGCGAGCATGGGCCTCAGCCGTCGTCGGAGGAGGGCTGTCCCTGACAACCTCCCGACAAGGACGAGGGGAGTTCTTGTGTGCCCCGCCTATAGCATCTCCAGGTGCGGGGGCGGCTGCAGGGAGCGGATCACCAGCCCGGCCAGGTCCACCGGCCAGGCCACGGCGTCGATCAGGGCCGAGTCGCTGGTGGCCACGGGCCCGCGGTGCCGCTTCAGGTGGCGCTCGGGCACCGGCACGGCCTGGGCGTCGCCGGCCAGGCCCTCCTGGGCCAGGATGCGGCGCAGCTCCGCGGCCAGCTCGCCGCTCTTGGTCAGGGGCGCGTCCAGCCACACCTGCGCCTCCAGCACCTGCTGCGCCACCAGGTAGCGCACCATGAGGCGGGCGGCCTCCAGGATGGTGGGGCCGGGACGGTGGTGGCGGCCCTGGCCGGCGATGTCGCGCACCAGGCCGTCGTCGGCCAGGACCAGGCGCCGGCCCTTGAGCGCGCTCTCGATGGTGATGAGCACGTTGTGGCCGTCGATGCCCACCGTGGTGCCGGCCAGGTCGCGGGGCTGCAGGAGGCGCTCGCGGCGGGTCGCGGCCTGACTGGGGCCGTACACCCCCCGTCGCAGCAGCTCGCGCTGGGCGCGGTCCAGGTTGTAGTGGTTGCCCACCAGGGTGAGCACCTGCTCGCGGCCGTAGCCCCGCTCCAGGAGGTAGCGGGCGTCCGCGGCCGCGGCGCGCAACCGGGGCTCGTGGGTCATGGCCGGCTCCTCCCCGCCTTGTCTTTTCTGTGACTTTAGACGAGAGGGGTTAGATAGGCAATGTAAATCGTATAACAGGTGTTGACTTTGTCAGGAATAATATACTAAACCTGATCACGAGGAGGTGGAAGGTTGAATTAAATAGGGGGGATAAATGAATTATTCAGGATCATATCGCAGGTTGTTTGGCAATGCAGTGTCAGCCCTTTTGGCCGCGATAGAAATATTCAATAAACCAAAGTTTGAGTATAGAAAAGAGTGTTTTGTGATTCTACTTATGAAC
>MTPE01000118.1 GCA_002011835.1 Desulfarculaceae bacterium JdFR-95
GGCCGCGGAAGCAGGAGCAACAGGAGCCTCGGCCGGAGGGGGAGAAGACGGCGCCGGCGCCGGCGCCTCGGCCGGAGGAGGTGCCGTGGGCGGGGCATCCGCGGCCGGAGGAGGTGGGGCCTGGGAGGGAGACGGAGCCTCGGCCGCAGGGGCCGCCTCGGACTCCTCCTCGGCGGCGGCCAACACGAAATCCTTCTCGCTCAGTTGGCGTACGTCGTCCTCCTCCAGGCGCAGGGCGGCCATGAGCAGGTCCTGCTCCAGGACCGTGTAGTAGAGCACGTCGAAGGTGACCTGATAGCCGTCCTTCTCCAGGTCCCCCTCCTGGGGCAGGTTCACCCGGCTGTCCAGGATCTCGCCCATGGACAGCATCTCGTTGACCAACTGCATGGGGGTGAGCCCCCGCGACTCGATCTGGGGCAGGTTCAGGTGCAGGTAGAACACATTGCCCACCGCCAGCTTGCTCTTGAGGGTGTACTGGCTGACCGAGAAGCGAGGGAGCCCCTCCTGCTGGGCCTGGGGATGCGGCTCGGCCGGCTGCAGGTCCTGCTTGAGCTCCTCGCTCACCCCGGCGTGCAGGGCCGCCTCCAGGGCCCGCATGGGACCCTCGATGTCGATGGCGTCCTGTTCCTCCACCCGGTCGAACAGCTCCACCAGCACGTCCAGGGACTGGAGCAAGGCGTCGGTCACCGCCGGGGTGGGCTCCAACTCGTGATTGCGGATCAGGTTGAGCAGGTCCTCCATCTTGTGGGCCAGACGCTCGATCTTGGTCAGGCCCACGAAGCCGGCTCCGCCCTTGATGGAGTGGATGGCCCGGAACACGGTGTGGATGACCTCCTCCTCCACCTCACCGCTCTCCAGGGCCAGGAGCCCGCTCTCCACCGTCTCCAACAGCTCGCGGGACTCGGCTATGAATTCCGGGATTATGTCGTCGAACTCACCCATGGGGCTTCTCCCGGCAGGCCTAGCCGCCGAAGGCCAGCTTCTCCAGGCCGTGGATGTCCAGGATCAGGCTCACGGTGCCGTCGCCCAGGATGGTGGCGCCGGCGATGCCCTCTATCTTGTGGTAGTTCTGTTCCAGGCTCTTGATCACGGCCTGCTGTTCGCCCAGGATGTCGTCCACCAGTACGCCGAAACGCTTGGACACGCTCTCGATGATCACCACCAACCCCTCGGTGGGGTCGCTGCGTTCAGTGGGCAGCTCGAATATCTCGTACAGGCGCACCAGGGGCAGGAACTCCCCCCGCACCGAGATCAGCTCGCCCGAGCCCTCCACCCGCTGGATGTCCTCCGGCCGGGGGCGGATGGACTCCAGGATGGAGAGCAGGGGGATGGTGATCACCTCCTCGCCCACCCGCACGGTCATGCCGTCGATGATGGCCAGGGTCAGCGGCAGCTTGATGCGGAAGACGGTCCCCTGGCCCATCTTGGTCTCCACCTCCACCGAGCCGCGCAAGGCCTCGATGTTCTGACGCACCACGTCCAGGCCCACCCCCCTGCCCGAGACCTCGGTCACCTTCTCGGCCGTGGAGAAACCGGGCTGGAACATGAAGGCCAGGATCTCGCTGTCCGAGAGTTGTGCATCCGGCGCCACCAGGCCCCGCTCCACCGCCTTGGCGAACACCCTGTTCAGGTCGATGCCCCGGCCGTCGTCGGCCACCTCGATTATGATCTTGCCCTCCTGCTGGTAGGCCCGCAGCCAGATGGTGCCGGTCTCGTCCTTGCCCGCGGCGCGGCGCTCCTCGGGAGTCTCCAGGCCGTGGTCGGCGCTGTTGCGGATCAGGTGCTTGAGGGGATCGGCGATCTGCTCGATGACGTTCTTGTCCAGCTCGGTCTCGGTGCCGCTCATCTCCAGGCGGATCTTCTTGCCCAGCTCCGAGGCCAGGTCGCGCACCACCCGCTTGAAGCGGTTGAAGGTGCCCTCCACCGGGATCATGCGCACCCGCATGACCTGCTCCTGCAGGTCGCGGCTGATGTGCTCCAGGGCCTCCACCGCACTGGCCAGCTCGGTGTCCTCGGCACCCTCCTCGCGCTCGGCCAGCTGGTTGACCCGCGCCACCCCGATCACCAGCTCGCCCACCAGGTTGACCAGCTTGTCCAGCTTCTCGGTGTCCACCCGGATGGTGGCCGCGGGCTGGAAGGCGGGCGAGCTCTTGCGCGCCGCGGGCTTGGGGGCCGGGGGAGGGGCGGGCTTGGCCGGTGCCGGAGCCGGCGGCTGCGGCGGTGCCGCAGGCGGGGCGGCGGCCGCGGCTGGCGCGGGACGGGGTGCCGCCGGCTCCGCCGGTGCAGGCTCTTGTTGTTTCGGCGCCGACGCGGGCTCGGCCGGGGCGGAAGGGGCGGCCGGCTCCTCCGGCTCCAGGGGCGTGATGTCGATCTGGCTGTCGTCCTGCACGAAGATGAAGACGTTGTCCACCGTGCCCAGGGACTCACTGGTGGACAGCCACACCTCCCACCACAGATAGAGCCGGTCCGGCTGCAGCTCCGAGAATGGCGGCAGGTCTTCGTCGTGGCACACCACCTTCTCGATGGTGCCCAGCTCCTCCAATTCCAGGAACAGCTGCAGGGGATCGGTGCCAGTGGCGAAAAGCCCTTCGGCGAAGCGCAGGCGCAGGTGGAAGCGGTTGACTTGTCCCCCGGAGGCGGGCTCCTCTGCCCCGGGGGTGGGGGACTGCGCCGGCGGCGTGGGAGCGGCGCCGGCCTCTGCCCCCTGTTGGGCCAGGCGCGCGGCCAGGGCGTCCAGCACCTCCCGCGGCGGCTCGGGCGACTCGCCGGCCAGGCGGCCCTCCACCAGCACCTTGAGCGCGTCCACCGCGGTGAGCAACAGCCCCACCACCTCGGCGTCGGGCTTGAGCCGCCCCTGGCGCATCTCGTCCAGAATCCCCTCCATGAGGTGGGTCAGGTCCACCACGTCGGAGAAGCCCACGATGCCCGCGTTGCCCTTCATGGTGTGGGCGGCGCGGAACACCTCGTTGATCCGTTCGGGGTCTTCGCTGCCTTCCAGATCCAGCAGACCCCGTTCCAGGGTGTCCAGGATCTCGCGCGCCTCTTCGGCGAAGATGCCCAGCAGCTTGTCGTCCATGGTCAGGCGCCGTCAGCTCAAGGAGCGGGTAAACTTGCGTACCACAGCCAGCAGGGTCTCGGGCTTGAAGGGCTTGACCAGCCAGCCCGCCGCCCCGGCCTTCTTGCCTTCCAGTTTCTTGCTGTCCTCCCGTTCGGTGGTCAGCACCAGGATGGGCAGGTAGCGGAAGGGCCCCTTCTTCACCTCCTTGATGAAGGTGATCCCGTCCATCACCGGCATGTTGATGTCGCTAATGATCATGGCGGGGAGCTTGTCCTGGGACTTCAATTCCTGAAGACGCTCCAGTCCTTCCTGTCCGTGGCGGGCGTGCACCACCTCGTAGCCCGCCGGGCTGAGGGTCATCTCCACCGACATGCGGAGCGTGGCCGAGTCGTCGACCACCAGGATCACCTTGCTCATATCAGCTCCCAGCGTCGCGTGTGGGCCCAGCGGCCTCAAGCCAGGTAGGGGGAAAAGTGCGGCTCCAGCCCGGTCAGGGCCAGGGCTCTGCGGAAGCCCGCGGCATGGCCTTTCAGACGGGCAGGGGCCCCTTGGGGGCGGGAACGCAGGTAGGCCAACAGCATCTGCAGACCGGCCACGTCCACCTCCGACACCTCGGAGATGTCGATCTCCAGCTCACGGCTGGTGTCGGCCTCCTCCAGCTCCCGCTTCAGGGTGTCCAGGAAGGCCATNCGAAGCTCACCCTTCAAGCGCAGCCGGCCCTCTTCCCTCTGACACTCCAACACGCCTTGCTCACCTGAAAGGCTAGCTCGCGGCGGACAGGTTGAAGATCTTGTCCAGCTTCACCACCTTGAACATGGTGTAGATGTCCTTGCTCATGTTCTCGATGGTGATGCGCCCCCCGTGGGCGGCCAGGTTCTTGTAGAACAGAAGCAGCTTGCCGATGCCGGCGCTGCCGATGAAGGTGACGCCGCTGAAGTCGAACACCGCCTCTTTCAAGGAAGAGACGTCCAACTCCAGGAAGCTGCGTTTGAGCTCCTCCGCGCCGCGTTCGTCGATGCTGCCGACCACCTCGATACGCACCCGGTCGCCTTCGGGCGTGACCTTTATCTCCATGATCCCTTCCACCTCCGCTGGGGCGAGAAACCCTGGCTCGACGTGGGCCTCGGGGCAGGACGGAGCAGGGACTAGCCGCCGAAAACCCGCTCCTAACACTATTATTAAGCTATAGCAAAACCCCCCTGGCTTGGCAACGGCCCCGGCAGGCGGCCACGGGTGCGGGAGCGGCGCCAGATCCTCTGGAGGGGAGGGGCGCCGGCAGAAGAACCGAGACGGATCGGGTGGCGGGCGGTGGGCAGAGAGGTGGGCTCCCAGGCACATGCCTAGTGCTTGACCGGAGGCTTGCCCTCCTCGGTCTCGGTGAGACGCTCCAGGCGGCGGCGCTCTAGCTCCTCCTTCTGGCGGCGCAGTACGTACAGGTGCAGGCGTTCGCGGTCTTCTTCCTTTATGCGCTCGATGTCACCCGCGATCATCTTGCCGGGCACCACCTTCACCACCCTGAGCACCAGGGGCACGGGCGGCTCCCCGCGGGGCAATATGATCAGGCCGGGGAAGCGCTGGCCCATCTTGAGGCCGCGCGCGCGGAAAGCCACCCCCCCGGCGCTCAGGTCGATCACCTCCAGGCGTCTGCCCTTCACCTCCAGGAACACCGGCTCGGCGGGATCCGGCTTCACCCGAAAGTAGCGGCGCCGGTCCAGCTCGTACTCCAGGGTGAACGGGAGCTTGTCTTTCTTAGGGCGTTTTTTCCAGAACAAACTCCACCCTCCTGTTCTTGGCCATGTTCTCTGGGCTGGTGTTGGGCACCAGAGGGTCGGTGTCGGCGTAGCCGGTGGCGGTCATGCGCCGCGGGTTCACCCCGCGGCTGATCAGATAGCGCAACACCGCCGTGGCCCGCAGCGCGCTCAGCTCCCAGTTGCTGGCGAACTTGGCCGTGTGGATGGGACGCGAGTCGGTGTGGCCCCCGATGTCCAGCTTGTAGTCGGGATATTCCTGCACTATGCGGGCGATGGCATCCAGGATCTTGCGCGCCCCCGGAGCGAACTGGGCCGAGGCCGTGGGAAAGAGCACCCGCCCCTTGACCCGGATATAGACCTTGCCTCCTTCCTCCACCACCTCCACCACGTCTTCCAGGTTCTTCTTCTTGATGGTCTGGCGGATGTCCTTGAGCAGAGGCTCGTTCTCGGTGCCGGTGGGCCGGGTGAGACTGCGCTGCAGGATCTCGTGGGTGTCGATGCGGCCGATGCGACCGCCCGGCGCCACCTCGGCCCCCAGGGAGAACTGGATGGATTCCATGATCTTCTCGAAGCGTTCGGTGTCGATGGCGCTGATGGCCACCAGCATCACGAAGAAGGTGAGCAGCAAGGTCACCATGTCGGCATAGGTGACCAGCCACTCCTTGCCCTCGCCTTCGCTCTCCTGGGTGGGGTCGGGGCCCAGGCTCTGGTCATCAGGCCGTGGCACGCTCCCTCCTCACCGGCTGGTACTCCTCCCGCAGACGCGGCGGTATGAAGGAGCTGAGCTGCTCGTAGATCAACAAGGGGTTGTTGTTCTCCAGGATGCTCAAGGCGCCCTCGAAGATGATCTCCAGGTTGATGATCTCCACCTGGGTGCGGCTTTTCAGCTTGCCCGCCACGGGCAGGAAGAACAAAGAGGACATGAACGAGCCGTAGAAAGTGGTGATCAGGGCCACGGCCATGGCCGGGCCGATGGTCTTGGGGTCGTCCAGGGTGCCCAGCATCTGGATCAGGCCGATCAGGGTGCCCAGCATGCCGAAGGCCGGGGCATAGGCCCCCATCTTCTTGAACACGTCCTGGGCCGTGGCGTGGCGCTGGCGCATGGCCTCGATCTCGATACGCAGGGTGTGGCGGATCAGCTCCTCCGGCGCCCCGTCGGCGATCAGCATCAGGGCCTTCTTGAATATGGGGTTGTCGGTCCGCACCTTGGACAGCGCCACCAGGCCCTGCCGCCGCGAGAGGTTGGCCACGTTGATGATCAGGCGTACCACGTCGTTGGGGTCCACCTTCTTCTGGGTGAACACCATCTTGGCGGCCTGGAAGGCCTGCAGCACCTCGCCCAGAGGAAAGGTGATCAGGGTGGCGGCCAGGGTACCGCCCACCACGATCATCACGCTGGGAAGGTTGACGAAGGTCTGGATCTGGCCCCCGCTCATGATGGCGCCGAAGATCAGGGCCAGACCCGAAAAAATGCCGATTATGGTCGCTATGTCCATACTGCGTCCACCCCCCAGGGGCTAGGGGCCCTCACCAGCGACCAGGCGGATGACCACCTCCAGCTCCTGGCCGCCCCTGCGAACTCGATATGTGTGCGCGGCCCAGGGTGCGGCCTTGATGGCGTCGTGGATGTCTTTGGCCCGCGTGAGACGCCGTCCGTCCACCGCCAAGAGCACGTCCCCCCGCCGCAGGCCGGCCCGCGCCGCGGGACTGCCCGGCCACACCCCCCGCACCAACAGGCCCTCGGCCACCGGCTGCAAGAACACCCCCAGGCGCGGCGGCCGCGGCGGCTTGGGCGGGGTCACCACCAGCAGGTCGGCCGCCGGGGCACTCTCCCCCCCGGGCTGCAACTCAACCAGCCGGTCCCGCGAGACCGGCAGCACCGTCACCAGCCGCACCCCGGGCAGACGCCGGGCGATGCGCGGAGGCAGGCCCAGGCCGTGCACGAAGTGCCCGTCTCCCACCAACACCACCCCCCGCTTGCCACCGTCCGGCCAAGGCACCAGGGCCCGGGCCAGGTGGTGGGCCATGGTCTCGTCGCGCACGATCTGGGCGGCCACGAAGTTTTCCTTCGCCACCCGACCCATCACCCCATGTCCGACGAACTGGGCCGCCAACATGCGGGCATAGGCCGGGTCGTCCAGGTCCAGGGCCGGCGCCAGTTGTGCCCGCTCCTGCGCACTGAGGGACGCCAGACCCCTGCGCGCCACCTTGCGCGCCACCGCGGCCGGTGCATTCAGGGCCACCAGCCGCAGGCGCCTCGCCCGCACCCACTCCAGGATGGGGGCGTACAGCCGCAAGGGATAGCCCCAGCGCCGCTCCCACTGGGCACGACGGGCGAACTCCTTCAGACCGATCTCACCGGCCGTGAAGGCATCGCAGGCAGCCTGCGCTCCTGCGTCCAGCCACTCCACCCCCACTACCAGGGGGGAGCCGTCCCCGGCCAGGAGCTGGAGCACCTCCAGTTGGGCCTGGTGATGACCGGGATGGTCGTGTACCTCGCCCACGATCACCACCTGCGCCTGGCGCAACCGCGCTACGACCTCCTCCTGGCCGAGCACCCGGCCGGTGGCCCCGTCCAGGAAGCGGCCCACCGCCGGTACTTGCGGCCGCGGCGTCAGCCCGGCACAGCCCGCAGCCAACCACCCCAGAGCCAGGACCAGCACGGCCAACCCGCGCCCCCACAGGGAGCGCTCCCGGTTTGTCCTGAAGATTCTACCACATAGGAGGACCGGCAGGCGAGAGATAACCAAAAGGGTCATGAGAGAGATGCCTCGTCTCCTCAGGGCTTGGGCAGACCGGCCTGGCCGAAACGCAGGCGAGGTTGTCCTCCACCCAGTGCGGGTCCCACCACTCGGCCGGGTTCACGAACACTCCGCCCACCAGGACCGAGAAGTGCAGGTGGTCCCCCAGGGCCAGGCCCGTGGCCCCGGAGCGACCCAGCTCCTGGCCCCGTTTCACCTCCTGGCCCGGCTTCACCGCCAGGGAGGACAAGTGCCCGTAGAGGGTGGCCACCCCCTGGCCGTGGTCCAGGATCACGCAGTTGCCGTAGATGCCCAGGGGCGCGGCGTAGAGCACCTTGCCCCGGGCCGCGGCCTTGACCGGGGCATGGGCCACGTCGGCCAGGTCCACCCCCCGATGTACCGCCCGGCTGACCTCCTTGCCGTGGTAGTAGTAGGTGCGGCGGTCGCCGAAGCCTGCATGGGCTTGCCCTGGGGACGCAGGAAGGGGCCCTGCCAGAGCTGCTCCGGTGCGGAGCGGGCGCATATCTCGCCGATCTGACGGTGGTTCTCCTTCCGCAGTTTCTCGTTGACCCACAGGAACACCGCCAGGTCCCCCGTGCGCTCCGGCGGGGCCTGGGCTGCGAAACGCGCGGCCAAGGCCTGCACCACCCGGTCGCTGAGGGTGATCTTGTCGTGACGGAAGCGCCGCCAGCGCAGACGCACCGGCAGGGGCCGCTGGGTGAGGTTGCCCGCTGCGTCCATGGCAAAGGCCGTGAGCTTGACCTCCCGCTTGAGCTCGTCGCCAAAGGCGAAGTAGCACAGCGCCAGGTCGGGACGCTTGGCCCAGGGCTTGTAGCCCTGGAAACGGCGGCCGCCCACCACCACCCCGTGGCGGGTGGCGTCCGGGCTGAGGCGGTAGATCACCAGGCCGCTGCCCCCCCGGTTGAGGTAGATGCGCGGAGTGAGCAGGGTGAGCCGGGGAGGAGTGGTGTCTATGGTGACCGCCAGCTCC
>MTPE01000187.1 GCA_002011835.1 Desulfarculaceae bacterium JdFR-95
ACCTCTACCGCAGCGCCCCCTGGCCCGGGGTCTATGAATCCGGCGCCGGCTTGGTGTCCCCCGACTACCGTATCGGCGGCCTCTTCCGCGACATATGCCGCCACCTCTACGAAAAAGTGGCCCCGCACAAACCCGTGGCCCTCATCTTCGGCGAAGCGGTCTGCATCCACCTCTACAGCCAACGCATGCAATCCCACTTGGGCTTCGTGCCCGTGGCCCTGGAAGTGGACCTCATGCCCGCCGAAACCTACCAGACCACCTTCGACCCCAAACGCCTCCCCAAAGGACGCGTGGCCTGCATGATCGACGTGAAGACCCTCAAACCTCGACCCCACACCGTCTATCTCCCCCCTGTGTACCGGGGAGTGCTCCAGGAAATATACGACCGCCTGGACGACCAGCGCACCCTGCAACCCGCCGACCAGAAAATCCCCGCCGACCGGGAAACCAAACTCCACTGCCGCTTCTTCGACCACGCCGGAGTGCTGCGTATCGCCGTACACCAGATCGGACACGACCTGACCGCCAAGGTCCAGGAAGAACTACAGCGCCACCGGGAAAAAGGCGGCCAGGTATTCCAACTCTGGCTGCCCCTCGACCAACCCTGGATCGGAGACGCGGTGGACCGCCTGCGCCAAGAAGGCTTCTTCTTCGGCGGCCTGCTCCCCCGCTGGTTCGACCACGACGGCATGCTCATGATGCGCATGGACCACACCCCCCATTGGGAAGGCATCAAACTCTACCGGCGCGAAATGCACGAGCTGATGGAAGTGGTGCGCAACGACTGGCAGCAGGTGGCCGGCTAGGGGTCCCGCCCCCCACCCTGCGGGCGCCATAGACCCCCCGAGCCAAAACCACACCACTGCCGGCCTGTCAAGGCCGCAGCCCTTCGGGTGGCCCCTTTGGGGCCAGCCTTGACAGGCCGGCAGCGGTGTGGTGCGAGGGGGTGGGGGTCTATGGCGCCCGCAGGGCCAGCGACAGCCAGCGCTCTCCCTCCCGGAACATGAGCCGGGCCGCCTCCATACAGCGCAGGAAGGCGTCCATCTGCTCCGCCGTCACGCCGGGGAAGCGCTGGGCCAGGGCGCGGCGGGAGCGGTGGCGGGTACAGAACAGATACACGCTGCGGGCGGGCTCACCCAGGCGGTGGTCCTGCACCCGGCCTCCGGGTCGGCGGCGGCGCAGGATGAGGAAGCGGCCCCCGTCACGGTAGGTGAGGGGTGGTTGTCCCTCGCCTTGGCGCATCAGCTCCTGCCACTGCTTCTGCCAGGCCGCCACCGCCCGTACCACCGGCTGCCAGAGGCGGCGTTGCCGGCCCCGGTCGCCCCGCCAGGTGAGCACCGGCAGCGGCGCTTCGGCCACGGCTTCCTCTCCGAACAGCACTCGGTAGTAGGGGTGGGCGCACATGGCCTTCAGGCCGAAGTGTGCGGGCTGGTTGCAGGCCGGGCTGCCCCGGCCCAGCCAGAACTCCACGCAGCGCAAGGGGCGGAACACCTGGGCGAACTCCAGGGCGCGCAGGGTGTGGTCCACCTCCTGCTGGGTGCTGCCGGGGAAGCAGGTGATGAGGTTGCCCAGGCAGGCGATGCCCAGCTCCAGGCAATCGCGCATCACCTGCAGGTTGGCCATGACGCTGGTGCCCTTGTTCAGGCGGGCCAACAGGGAGCTGGACAGGGCCTCCACTCCCACCTGCACCCGGCGCACTCCGGCGCGGGCCATGGCCTCCAGGTGCTGGCGAGGGGTGGTGGCGCGGATCTCGGCGAACAGCTCCAGGTCCAGGTCACCCAAGGCGGCCCACAGCTCTCGTCCGCCGGCCAGAGGCATCAGGTTGTCCATGAAGGCCAGCGAGAGCACCCGGTGTCTCTGCACCAGCTCGGCCACCTCGGCCGCCACCTGGGCCGGGGGCTTGGTGCGGTAGCCGCGCCACTGCTGGTTGAGGTTGCAGAAGGCGCATCCTCCGCTGCGGGCCTGCCACCAGCAGCCGCGGGAGGCCTCCAGCGGCAGGGTGGGCAGGAAGGCGTGGCGTGGGCCCAGGGCGGCCAGGAGGGCGAAGTAGTCCCGGTAGTCCGGCGGGGGGAGTTCACTCAGCTCGTCCACCTGCCAGGGCTCTGTCTGGTCCGCCTCCGCCTCGCGCGGCAGCAGGCCGGGCACCGGGGGTGGGTCGGCGGGGTCGCCGCCTTGGGCCAGGTATCGGGCCAGGGCGGCCAGGGGGCGCTCGCCCTCGCCCACCACCAGGTAGTCTACCTCCGGGGCCAGGTGCCACAGGGCGGCCGCAGCCTGGCCGGAGAGCATGGCTCCGCCCACCACCAGGGGCAGTTTGGGGTGGAGCTGCTTGAGGCGACGGAGCAGATAGAGGGAGGCGGACAGTTGGCACAGGCTGAGGCTGATCCCCACCAGGCAGGCCCGGCCCCAGTCCACCGCCTGCAGGAAGCGCTCGCTCACCGCCTGTGCCCGCTGGGCCAGGGCGGGCAGGGAGGCGCCTTTGAGCGCGGGCACGCCGCGGGCCTGGCGCTGGAACAGGGCCTCGATCTCCTCTTGCCGCGAGGTGGGGGCCAGCAGCCAGGCGTACACGCACTCGGCCAGCCAACTGCGTTGGGAGAGGGCCTGGTAGGTGTGGTAGCCCAGGGCCGCGGCCAGGGAGAGGAAGTGGTGGTGGGCCTGCACCGTCAGCTCGGGCAGGCGGCGCCGCAGGTAGGCCTTGAGCACTCCCAGGGCGATGGAGGGCCGGTCGTACAGGGGCCAGGGCGGTGCCACCAGGATCAGCGCAGGCATGGCCGCTCAGTGTAGCTTGGAGTCGGGCTCGCGGTCGCGGCCGGGAGGGGGATTGCCGGGGCGGCTGCGGCGGCGGATCTGCATTTCCAGGTAAGCCTGGCTGAAGGGGTAGGGCCCGGCCATGAAACGCCGGCAGGGGTAGAGCTCGCAGTCGGCCGAGCAGTAGGCGATGCGGCGCTCCACCGCGCACTGCAGGATGGGACAGGTGCCGCCCAGCAGCTTCAGTTGCGCGGCCAGCTTGGCCTGGGCCTGGGGCTCGGTGCCGGCCCCGCAGGGGCTGCACTTGCCCTGGCGGAACAGGCCGCAGACCAGGCAGTTGATGCCGCAGGCGCCGGTGCCTTCAGGCATGGTCTTCTCCCCTGAGCCGCCGCACCAAGAGATTGCACAGGGCCCATATGCCGTCCAGAGCCAGGTGGAAGTGGGCGCGTGCGTCCAGGCCGATCACCGCCCGGGGGGGAAACTCGCTGTCGCCGCGCCACAGGAGCACGTACATGGGCAGCATGGGCAAGGCCGGCACCCGCACCGCCACGTCGGCCCCGCCGGTCTCCTCTCCCCCCAGGGCGCGGGCGCGCTCCACCAGCCGCTGGGGACGGGCGCCGAAGGCATCCTCCAGGGCCGCCGTGGGCAGGGCGTGCGGACCCTGGAAGAACAGGTTGCCACCGGGCAACTCCTGGGGGGTGACCATCCGCCCTGCCGGAGGCACGCCCAGGGAGTGGGCCAGGGTGGTGACCAGGACCATGCCCGTCTGGTAGCCCACGCGGTGATCGGGCCGGTCTTCCTCCCACAGGCGGGCCACCTCCGGCTCCAGACGGTAGGTGCGTCCCAGCAGGGCCAGGCGGTAGCCTCCGTCCACCAGCTCGGCGCCGGTGGCCTGGGCGGCCTCGGTGGGGTCGCGGCGGCGCAGGTCGTCCCACAGGGCGGCGGGCAGCTGGTCGGCCCAGCGGTAGAGGCGGATTTGTTCGGGGTCAAGATTGCTCATGGTGGGCCACGGCCAGGTCGGGGCGCAGGCGGCGGCGGTAGGGGCGGGTACCTTTGGGCAGGGGCATGCCCTGGCGCACGCGGGCATACACCTCCAGGTAGCGCACCAAGGCCCGGCGCATGCCCGCCCGGGGCACCACCTCCTGGATGCCGCGGATGTCGCCGTAGTATTCGGGCTCCTCCAGGGTCTGGGCCGAGACCTCCAGCAGGGAGTCCGAGCGAACCAGGTCCTCCTGCACCTCGAAGCCACGGGCGGCCATGACCCGCGGTCCGGTGAAGATGACCAGGGCGCCGGGCTCGGCCAGGCACACGTCGCCCAGGGCGGCCCAGGAGGCGATGGCCCCGCCGGTGGAGGGGTCGGCCAGGATGGAGATGTAGGGCACGCCGGTCCGTTTGAGCCGCTCCACCGCGGCCACGGTCTTGGTCATCTGCATGAGCGCCACGATGCCCTCGTACAGGCGCGCCCCGCCCGAACAGCACACCGCCACCAGGGGCCAACGCTTGCGCAGGGCGTACTCGCAGGCCAGGCGGAACTTCTCCCCGAACACCACCCCCATGGAGCCGCCGGCGAAGGCGAACTCGCTGATGGCCAGGACCACGGGATAGCCATAGACCGTGGCCGAGGCGGTGACCAGGCTCTCGGTGAAGGTGGTCCGGTCGCGCTGCTTGTCCAGGAAATCGCGGTAGTAGTTGTGGATGTCCTCCTCGGGCAGCAGGTCGTGCACGGTCATGTTGCGGAACAGCTCGTGGAAGGTGCCCGGGTCGGCGATGGCATGGATCCAGCCTGCGGCGTCCAGCACCGTACGCTTGCCGCAGGAGGGACACACCTGGTGGTTGTCCAGCCAGTCCTCCAGGGGGATCATGGTGCCGCAGCCGTCGCCGCGAGAGCCTTCCTTCTCCTGGCCGCAGCGCACGAAGCTCTGTCCGGGTTCGATCACCGTGCCGTCGCCGTAGTCGTCGTCCACGTGCACGCCGCCGGAGGGGGCGGTGATCAGCTTTATGTCCTTGGGCGCGCGCTTGAGCTGGTAGAGGGGCCGCTCGATGAAACGCTTGAGCTCGTAGAAGCGGCCGCGGCGGATCACCCCCATCTCGTCGGCCAGCTCGAAGCGTCGCTTCATGAGCTTGTCCAGGCGGCGGCGGAACAGATCGCGGAAGGTACGCTCCAGGTAGGAACCCAGGTTGCGGGCCATGCCCTCGGCGTCGTTCACCCGTTTGCTCTGGGGGATGATGGCGTCCACCACCTTGAAGCGCTTCAGGTCGCGGGCGCTGCAGCGGCTGATGGTCAGCGCGTCCTCGATGCGCTCCGGGTCGCGGAAGATGATGGCGGCCAGGGACTCCGGCGGGGCGGTGGCATACATGGCGTCCTCGAAGGCGGCGCGCCGGTCGGCCACCTGCAGGGCCAGGGCCCCGCCCGAGCCGCCCTCGCCGATCACCACGCTCACGGTACGGATGGGCACCGTGAGGTAGGCCCGGATCAGGTGGGCGATGAAGAAGGCCTGCAGCCGCCGGGCGGAGTACATGGAGATGTCTGCGCCGTAGGTGTCCACCAACGACAGCAGCACCGCCTCCTCGTGGGGGCCGGTCTCGGCCAGGCGCCGCAGCAGCCCCAACACCCGCGAGTGCTCGTCCGCGTTGAGCATGCCCCAGTTGAGGCGCTTGACGTCCTTGGCCGAGCGCAACTGCTCCGGCTTGGGCTTCTGCTGCGCCACCACGTACACCAGCCGCCCCTCCAGATGACCCTCGCCCATGATCAGGTTGTCCCCGTAGGGACCGTACTCGCGGAAGTCGGCGAACAGACGCTGGATCAGATCGGAGGAGCGGGGCCGGAAGGGATGCCGGGTGCGGGTCTTGAATACCTCGATGAGCTGCAAGGTCCCTTCTCCGCCTGGGGCCTGGAGCACTTCGCGGGCCGCGACTGCCCGGGCCCGCGCTGGTAGGAAAAGCTTAGTGAAGCCCCCCCGCAGTGTCAAGGCACTGCTCCACCCCATGAGGAATACAGGTGAAACCCCGGACAGGACGGAGCCGCGGCCAGGCCCTCGCTCCCGGAACCGACCCGGAGAAACCGCCCGCCTTGCAGCCCTCCCCGCGGTGGGGTAAGGTGTGCCCACCGTACGAGCGCCTCTGTACCAAGGAGTGAGCCCGGCTATGGGAATCTTCAAGGGAAGCGTCACCCTCAGCCGCTACCGCCTCTCGGGCCAGCCGCCCTCCCTGGAGCCCCAGTGGCTGGACCAGCGCGTGCGCGCCCACGCCTTCCGCGACATCGAGGACAGCAGCGAGGAAATGGCCGCCGGCTGGGTCTCGCCCCACGACTTCATGGACACCCGCTTCGCCCAGGCCCCGCACCTGGTGGAGCCCTACCTGCTGTTGGGCCTGCGCGTAGACCGGCGCCAGGTGGGCGCGGCCCTGTTGCGCAAGTACCACCGCCTGGAGATGGACAAGGCCCGCGCCGCCAGCGAGGACGGCCGCCTCAGCCGCCGCCAGCGGGAGCTGCTCAAGGAGAAGGCCCGCCAGGACCTGCTGCGGCGCCTGCCCCCGGCCAGTCGGGTCTTCGACGTGGTGTGGGACACCTCCCGCGGCCAGGTGTGGCTGGGCAGCGCCACCGGCTGGGTACGGGAGGTGTTCGAGGAGCTGTTCACCCGCACCTTCCAGGTGGGCCTGGCCCTGCTCACCCCCTGGGACCTGGCCCTGGCCGCGGTGGGCAGCGAGCTGCGCGCCGCCTTGGAGGAGGCGACCCCCATGAGCCTGGAGGCAGGGGAGGTATGAATCCCGTGGCCCGCCCGGAGGACATGGCCGACAAGACCTTCCTGGGTATGGAGTTCCTCACCTGGCTGTGGTTCGCCAGCGAGCAGGAGGACCCACCCCGCCTGCCCGACGGACGCCCCGTGGGCATCCTCATCGGCGAGCGCATGGTCCTGGGGCCGGGGCCGGGCCGCGAAGGCGCCCGCGTCACCATCCGCGGGCCAGAGGCCGACCCCCCCGAGGCCCGCCAGGCCCTCAAGCGGGGCAAGCTGGTGGAGGTCCTGCGCCTGGGCCTGGAGCTGGAGGGCGAGGAGTTCTGGCTCACCCTGGAGGCGCGCACCCTGGGAGTGGCCTCCCTGAAGCTGCCCCCCACTATGCCGCCCCTGGAGGCAGGTGGTAATCTACAGACAGATGCCACGGGCGGGCTGCTGGAGCGAGTGGCCCTGATCTCCCAGGCCCTGGAGGCGGTGGAGGGCCTGTTCACCACCTTCCTGCGCTGGCGTCTGGAGAACCCTGGAGAGTTGGCCCGCGGCATGAGGGCCTGGGTGGCCCAGAGATAGACTCCCTGCTTCGGGAGGTGTGGCATGCCCCCCTTGCGGCGACTGGTGGTGCTGGCCCTGGTCAGCGTGGTGGTCTCGGCCGCGCTGATGGTGCTCATCACCGGCCGAGGCATCGACGAGCAGATGGTGCCTTTCTACTGGGCCAAGATGCTGTTGGCCGGAGACCCTCCCGCGCCCTGGCTGGCCCAGTGGCTGGGCAACAACCCGCCCCGCTTCGTCATGCGCCTGGCCGTGATCTGGCACCGGGCTGATCCCGTGCGCTGGTGGTGGCTGCCCTTGCTGGTCATGGCCGCCAGCCTGCTGCTGGGCCGACGCGCCCGCCGGCGCAGCCAGCTCCCCCCCCGCGGTTAGACCCCCGGCCCCCGCCACACGGAGCCCCTGCGTCCCCTTCCCTGCCCAGCCGTTGTGTCCCCCGAGCCACCCGGCCCGCGGCCATGAGGAGCCCCCCGCCGTACCCACCGCGGGGAGTCATCCACCCCGGAGACATTAGCCGGAAACCCCTGCGTCCGCTGCCTCCCTCGCCACCACCTGGTTGCGGCCCTGGGCCTTGGCCTGGTACAAGGCGCGGTCGGCCCGCTTGAGCAGGCGATTCAGGTCGTCGTCCGGCGGCTGCAGTTGGCTGAGACCGATGCTCACGCTGAGACGGGACGGTCCACGCTCCTCCCCCACCTCGCCCCCCACGCTGATGTCTCCGATCACCCGGCGCAGGCGTTCGGCCAGGGTCTGGCCCCCGGACAGGGTGGTCTCGGGCAGCAGGATCACGAACTCCTCGCCCCCCATGCGGGCCAGCAGGTCGTGGCGGCGCATCACCTGGCGGCAGGCCTCGGCCACCCGCCGCAAAGCCCGGTCCCCCACGTCGTGGCCGTGGGTGTCGTTGACCTCCTTGAACCGGTCCAGGTCCAACACCATCAGGGTGAGGGAACGGCCGTGCCGCAGGGCCCGGCGCACCTCCTGCTCGGCGTGGCGCAGGAAGTAGCGCCGGTTGAAGGCCCCGGTGAGGGCATCGGTGCTGGCCATGCGCCGCAGGCGTTCCTCCACCACCCGCCGCCGGCTCACCTCGCGGGAGAGCGCGGCCTGCAGCTTGATCATGTCACTGAAGCCGGAGTAGGCCACCCGACCGATGAGCGGGGTGAGGATCAGGGGAATCACTGCGGCCAGGACGATGCCGTCCACATCGAAACCCAGCCACAGACAGGTGGTCAGCTTGATACTCAGAGACAGGCAGACCGCCACTATCGTGGTGACCCCCACCGCCCGGCTCACGCCGTAGCGCGCCACCAAGGTCACCACATAGTCTTTCAGGCGGTCTTCCACCCACATGAATCTGCAGCTATACCTCGAAGCAAAGGGACCGCCACTCTGTTGAACGGCAGCTATAGGATCAGGTTAACCGCTCCGGCTCCAAGAAGGCAACCTAAACTACATGAGAAAGGGGGCTATCCCGTCCCCAAGGGTACGAGGGACAAAAGCGGCGGTCGCCGGGGAG
>MTPE01000470.1 GCA_002011835.1 Desulfarculaceae bacterium JdFR-95
TGGAGCCGGTACCGGCGGGCCTGCCTGCGACGCTCCTCAAGCGCCGGCCCGACCTGCGCGCGGCCGAGGCGCGGCTGCGGGCGGCCAATGCGCGGGTGGGTGAGGCCATGGCCGCGCGCTTCCCCACCATCCGCCTCACGGCCAGCTTCGGTTATGCCTCCCGCGCCCTGGGCGAGCTGTTCACCCCGGCCAGCGAGCTGTGGTCCATCGCCGCGGGGCTGACCCAGCCCCTGTTCGACGCCGGCGCCCTGGCCGCGCGCCAGCGGGCGGCCCAGGCCCGCCTGCAGCAGCAGGCGGCGGAATACGCCCGCACCGTGCTTCGGGCCTTCGCCGAGGTGGAGGGGGCATTGTTGGCCCGCAAGGAGCTGCTGGCCCGGCGGCGGGAGGTGGTGCAGGCCCTGGAGGCGGCGCGCCGGGCGCAGAAGGCGGCGTGGGAGCGCTACCAGCGCGGACTGATCGACTACCTGCAGGTGTTGGACGCCATGCGCGCGCGCTACACCCTGGAGGACACCCTGGTGTTGGTGGACCTGGCCCTGTTCACCAACCGCGTCACCCTGCACCGTGCCCTGGGCGGGGGTTGGGATCGCGCCGCCCTCGCCTCCGGGCGGGAGGGCTGAGGAGATCATGAGCGGCAAGCCTCGTTTCTGGATACAAGCCCTGGTGGCGGTGGCCCTGGTGGCGGCGGGTGCGGCCGGTCTGGCTGCGCTCACCCTGAGCCGCCCTCCTTTGGTCAAGCGCAAGCCCAAGCCGGTGTTGCCGGTGGTGCGGACCATCCGGGTGGAGCCGCAGGCGGTCACGGTGGAGGTGCCCGGTGAAGGCACGGTGCGCCCCCTGCATCGCAGCACTCTGTCCACCCAGGTGAGCGGCACCGTGGTGTACCTGGCCCCGGAGCTGCTGGAGCAGGGCCGCTTCCGCCGCGGCCAGGTGTTGGCCCGCATCGAGGCGGTGGACTACGAGCTGGCCGTGACCCTGGCCCGGGCCCGGGTGCGCGAGGCCGAGACCGCAGTGCAGAAGATACGGGCCGAGGCCGAGGCCAGTGTGGAGGAGTGGCGCCGCATCAAGGGCCGGGTGCCACCCCCGCCGCTGGTGGCCCGCCGTCCCCAGGTGGCCGAGGCCGAGGCCAAGCTGGCCGCGGCGCGGGCGCAGTTGGCCCAGGCCGAGTTGAACCTGAAGCGCACCGCCATCCGCGCGCCCTTCGCGGGCCGGGTGATCCGGCGCTACGCCGATCTGGGCCAATACCTGCGGCCCGGTGAGCGGGTGGCCGAGGTGTTCTCCACCGAGGCGGCCGAGGTGGTGGTGAACCTGGAGGACCGGGACCTGGCCTGGATCCGGGTGCCGGGCTTCACTCCGGGCGAGGGGCCGGGCTCGCCGGTGGTGGTGCGGGCGCACTTCGCCGGTCGCGAGCTGAGCTGGCCAGGCCGGGTGGTGCGGGTGGAGGGCGAGCTGGACCCGGCCACGCGCATGGTGCCGGTGGTGGTGCGGGTGGAGCGGCCCTACGCCCGGCGTCCCCCCTTGGCCATGGGCCTGTTCGTGGAGGTGGTGATCCGGGGCCGCACCCTGCCCGCGGCGGTGCGCCTGCCCCGGGCGGCCTTGCGGCCGGGGGACGTGGTGTGGGTGGTCTCGCCGGAAGGGGTGCTGCGCTTCCGCAAGGTGCGGGTGGCACGCCTGTGGCGGGAGCAGGCGCTCATCACCGAGGGGCTCGAGGCCGGTGAGCGGGTGGTGGTCAGCCCCCTGGAGGTGGTGACCGACGGCATGCGGGTGCGCCTGGCCCCGCCGGCGCCCCGGGCCGCCAAAGCGGGGAGGGCCGGCTCATGAGACGGGCCATCGCCTGGTTCGCCGAGAACCACGTGGCCGCCAACCTGCTGATGTTGTTCTTCCTGGTGGGCGGCGCCATGACCGCCTTCACCATGAAGGTGGAGATCTTCCCCGAGGCGGCCCTGGACAAGATCACGGTCACGGTGGAGTATCCCGGCGCCTCTCCCGCCGAGGTGGAGGAGGCCATCGTCACCCGCATCGAGGAGCGCCTGGCCGGTCTGGCCGGGGTGAAGCGCATCGACTCGGTGGCCCGCGAGGGGGTGGGGGTGGTCACGGTGGAGCTGTTGCCCGGCTGGGACATCTCCAAGCTCTTGGACGATGTCAAGGCCGAGGTGGACCGCATCACCACCTTCCCCGAGGAGGCGGAGAAGCCGGTGGTGCGCGAGGTGGTGCACCGCAGCCAGGTGTTGTGGGTGGCCTTGTACGGCGACGTTCCCGAGGCCACGCTCAAGCGCCTGGCGGAGAAGGTAAAGGACGACATCACCGCCCTGCCGGGGGTGACCCAGGCCGAGCTGTTCGGGGTGCGCCGGGCCGAGATATTGATCCAGGTGGGGGAGAAGACCCTGCGTCGCTACGGGCTCACCCTGGGGCGGGTGGCGGAGGCGGTGCGCCGGGGCAGCCTGGACCTGCCCGCAGGCAGCGTCAAGACCCAGGGGGGCGAGATCCTGGTGCGGGCCAAGGGCCGGCGCTACCACGCCGACGCCTACGCCGACATCCCGGTGATCACCCGGCCCGACGGCACGGTGATCACCCTGGGCCAGATCGCGGAGCTGGCCGACGGCTTCGAGGACAGCGACCTGTTCGCCCGCTTCCAGGGCCACCGCGCAGCCCTGATCCAGATATACCGCGTGGCCGACCAGAACGCCCTGGAGGTGGCCCGCGAGGTGAAGGACTACGTGGCCCGCCTGCGCCCCAGCCTGCCCGCCGGGGTGAAGGTGGACTTCTTCGCCGACCGCTCCACCATCCTCAAGGAGCGCCTGAACCTGCTGATACGCAACCTGGCCATGGGCCTGGTGTTGGTCTCGGTGGTGCTGGGGCTGTTCTTGCAGTTGCGCCTGGCCTTCTGGGTGACCCTGGGCATCCCGGTGTCCTTCGCCGTGGCCATCTGGTTCCTGCCCACCTTCGACGTGTCCATCAACATGATCTCGCTGTTCGCCTTCATCCTGGTGCTGGGCATCGTGGTGGACGACGCCATCGTGGTGGGGGAGAACGTGTTCCGCAAGCGGGAGGCGGGCCTGCCTCCGCTGAAGGCCGCGGTGGACGGCACCGTGGAGGTGGGGGGTCCGGTGGTGTTCTCGGTCCTCACCACCATGGCCGCCTTCGCCCCCCTGCTCATCGGCAGCGGCATGATGGGCAAGTTCATGCGTAACATCCCCATCGTGGTGTGCCTGGTGCTGGCGGGCTCGCTGTTGGAGTCGCTGTTCGTGCTGCCGGCCCACCTGGCCCGCAGCCGCCTGCGCCCCCTGGGCGAGGGGAAGCGGCGGGAGAAGCTGGCCGCGCGCTGGCTGCGGGCCTTCGTGGCCGGTCCCTACCGGCGGTTGCTGGACTTCTGCCTGCGCTGGCGCTATGCCACCGTGGCCCTGGGGCTGGGGCTGTTGTTGTTCAGCGTGGGCATGTTCACCGGCGGGTGGCTCAAGTTCACCCTCATGCCCAAGGTGGAGAGCGACGTACTGACCGTGAACCTGACCATGCCCGCGGGCACGCCGGTGGAGCGCACCGCCCAGGCCGTGGCCCACATCGAGGCCGCGGCGCGGCGGGCCATGGCCCGGGCGCAGAAGGAGGAGCCACCGGGCAGCCCGCCGCTGCTCAAGCACATCGTCTCCCTGGTGGGCATGAAGGCCGCCGGTCGCGGTCCTCATGCGGGCGGGCCGGAGCCGGGCTCGCACCTGGCCACCATCTTCCTGCAGTTGGTGGGCAGCGAGAAGCGCCACCTCAGCTCCCGCTACCTGGCCCAGCTCTGGCGCCAGGAGACCGGCCACGTGCCCGACGCCCGTGCGGTCACCTTCCAGAGCGAGCTGTTCAGCGTGGGCAACGCCATCGAGGTGCACCTGAGCCATCCCGACCAGAAACAGCTCTTGGCCGCGGCCGACGAGCTCAAGCGCATCCTGCGCACCTACCCCGGGGTGAGCGACGTGGCCGACAGCTTCCTGCCCGGCAAGCAGGAGCTGCAGATAAAGCTCAAGTCCTCGGCCCGGGCCCTGGGGCTGACCCTGGAGGACGTCTCCCGCCAGGTGCGCCACGCCCTCTACGGTGCGGAGGCCCTGCGCCTGCAGCGGGGCGAGGACGAGGTCAAGGTCATGGTGCGCTACCCCGAACGCGAGCGCAGGAGCCTGGGCGACGTGGAGGAGATGCGCATCCGCACCCCCGACGGCCGCGAGGTGCCCTTCTCCCAGGTGGCCGAGGCCACCCTCAGCCGTGGCTACGCCTCCATCCAGCGCTCGCGCCGGCGCCGGGTGGTGGCGGTCACCGCCGACGTGGACGAGAAGGTGGCCAACGCGACCGAGATCCGCGCCCGCCTGGAGAGCCAGGTCCTGCCCGGGCTGCGCCAGCGCTTCCCCGACCTGCGCTGGGACATGGAGGGCGAGGGCCGCGAACAGGCCGAGAGTCTGCGCGACGTGATGGAGGGCTTCGTCATCGCCCTGTTCGCCATCTACGTGCTGTTGGCCATCCCCTTCCGCTCCTTCACCCAGCCGCTGATCGTGATGAGCGCCATACCCTTCGGCATCGTGGGAGCCATGGCCGGCCACCTGATCATGGGCCTGGACCTGAGCCTGCTCAGCCTGTTCGGCATCGTGGGCCTGGCCGGGGTGGTGGTCAACGACTCCCTGGTCTTGATCCACCGCGCCAACCGCCTGCGCCAGGAGGAGGGCCTGGACGCCGACGCGGCGGTACGCCAGGCCGGGCCGCACCGCTTCCGCGCCATCCTGCTCACCTCCATCACCACCTTCGCCGGCCTCACCCCCATCATCGCCGAGCGCTCGCTGCAGGCCCAATTCCTGATCCCCATGGCCGTGAGCCTGGGCTTCGGAGTGCTGTTCGCCACCGGCATCACCCTGCTGCTCATCCCCTGCGGCTACCTGATCCTGGAGGACCTGCACCGCCTGGGCGAGCGCCTGCGCACGGCGGTGTTCGGCCCCCGGCAGGAAGAGGCCGGGCCATAGCCGAGGCCGGGGCAAGGCCCGCCTCCGGCTGGCCGCGGGTGCGTGGTTCGTGGTTGCGGTCTCGGCCCTGCCGAGGCCGGCCTCCGGCCCTTCTCACCCCTCCCTCCCCCGCCCGCCGAGGAAACCCCCTTGCGTCCGGCCGGCCTCAGCCTATATCTTGGGTTCATCCGGCAAATGGCGGGTGGCCCAAAGGATTACGGCCCAGGCCGTCAGCCCAGGCGAGGGGATGATATTTCGTCGTCTTTGCGAGGAAAATGATATGAAATGATATGAAACGGCATACTACAGCGATTCACGGCCTCGGTATTCCAACCAGACGGGAAACCATATCATTTTCCTCGCAAAGACGAACACATGATCTTGTTCATCCCGGGCCGGCCCTGTCAAGGCTGGCCTGAAGGCCACCCTTGAAGGGCTTATGGCCTTGACAGGGCCGGCCCGGGATGGTTCTACAGCCAACCCGGCATTTGCCGGATGAGCCATATCTTGGGCGTACTTGAGACGCCAGAGACCGCAAAGACAAAGGGGGCAGCCAGTGGCTAAGGCCAGAACAACTTCCCAGGCCATTCTCATGGGCAACGAAGCCATCGGCCGAGGGCTGGTGGAGGCGGGGGTGCAGGTGATGACCGCCTACCCCGGCACGCCCTCCAGCGAGATCCTGCCCGCGGTGGTGCGCTTCGGCCGCGAGGTGGACCCGCCGCCCTACTGCGAGTGGTCGGTCAACGAGAAGGTGGCGGTGGAGGTGGCCCTGAGCGCGGCCTACACCGGCAAGCGCACCGCCTGCGCCATGAAGCAGGTGGGTCTCAACGTGGCCCTGGACCCGGTGATGAGCGCGGCCTACATCGGGGTGGTGGGCGGCTTCATCATCGTCAGCGCCGACGACCCCGGTCCCCACTCCTCCCAGACCGAGCAGGACTCGCGCCTGTTGGCCCACTTCGCCAAGCTGCCCGTGTTCGACCCCGACTCCCCGGCCCACGCCCGCGACCTGGTGGCCGAGGCCTTCCGCCTCTCGGAGCGCTTCGCCACCCCGGTGATCCTGCGCCCCAGCCTGCGGGTGTGCCACGCGCGCCAGAACTTGCGCCTGCGCAAGCCGCGGGTGCTGGAGCGCCCTGCCCGCTTCGTGCGCGACCCCTTCCGCTGGGCGGCCATACCCAAGATGCGCTTGGCCCTGCACCAGGCCCTCAACCGCCGCCTGGAGGCCATCGCCCGCCACCTGGGCCGCAGCAAACGCCTCAACCTCTGGCACGCCCCCCTGCCCCCGCGGGGCAAGGCGCGCCTGGGCATACTGGCCAGCGGCATCGCCGCGGCCCTGGCCCGCGACGTGCTGGCCGAGCTGGGCCTGCCGGTGGAGGGGGGACGCATCCCCTTCCTGCAGGTGGCGGTGCCCTATCCTCTGCCCCAGGGGCCGGTGGAGGAGCTTCTGGCCGGGTGCCAGCGGATCTTGGTGCTGGAGGAGACCGAGCCGGTGCTGGAGCTCTTGGCGCCAGAGCGCCACAAGCTGTGGGGCCGCCTCAGCGGACACGTGCCCAGCGCAGGCGAGCTCACCCCCGAGCGCCTGGCCGCGGTCCTGGAGCGGGCCCTGGGCGAAGCCCGGCTCAAGGTTCCCCGGCCGCGGGCCAAGCCCATCAGCGTGCCCGACCAGGCCCCCTTGCGCCGTCCCAACCTCTGCCCCGGCTGCGCCCACCGCATGGTGTTCTACGCCCTGCGCCGCCTGTTCCCGGACGGCATCTATCCCTCGGACATCGGCTGCTACACCCTGGGGCTCAACCAGGGTGCGGTGGACACCTGCCACGACATGGGCGCGGCGGTCAACTTCGCCGCCGCCCTGTCGCGGGCCTACCAGATGGACGGGGTGGAGCGGCCGGTGGTGGCCACCATCGGCGACAGCACCTTCTACCACTCCGGCACCACGGGCCTGATCAACGCGGTGTACAACGGGGCCCGCTTCGTGCTGGTGATCCTGGACAACGAGACCACCAGCATGACCGGCATGCAGCCCACCCCCGAGAGCGGACTCACCGCCGACGGCCACCCCGGCCGGGCGGTGGACCTCATGGCCCTGATCCGGGGCTGCGGGGTGGAGCAGGTGGAGGAGGTGGACCCCTACGACCTGGCCGGGCTGTTCAAGGCCCTGCGCCGCGCGCGGCGATATGCGGCCAAGCCCGAAGGCTCGGTGGCGGTGGTGGTGGCGCGGCACGCCTGCGTGGCCCAGCGCCCGCGCGAGGCCATCCCCCGGCCGGTGCGGGTGGAGGTGTGCGGCTACGCCCCGGCCACAGCCCCTCGCTTCGACCCCCGCGCCCACGCCTGCGCCGACTGCGGCCGTTGTGTGGAGATATGCCCGGCCGAGGCCCTGCGCCGAGTGCGCAAGGGGCGGATCCGGGTGGACGCCACGGCCTGCACCGGCTGCCGCCTGTGCGTGGAGGTCTGCCCCACCGGCACCCTGGTGTTGGAGCCGGCCGGTGCCTGCGTGGACTGCGGGCTGTGCCGGAGCTGGTTCAACTGCCCGGCCCTGGTGTCCTCCCCGGAGGGCGGCGTGGCCGTGGACCAGAAGTGGTGCGCAGGCTGCGGCCTGTGCGTGGAGATATGCCTGCACGGCGCCATCCGTGAGGCAGGACAGGAGGTGCGCGCATGAGACGACTCACCTGGCAGGCGGTGGTGGCCGGCGTGGGCGGCCAGGGGGTGCTGTTCGTGACCCGGGTCCTGGCCGGGGCGGCGGCGCGCACCAGCGGCCGGGTGCTGGTCAGCGAGGTACACGGCATGGCCCAGCGCGGCGGCGCGGTGGTCAGCCACCTCAAGGCCGGCCCCTTCGCCGCGCCCCTGGTGAGCCCGGGCCGGGCCGAGTGCGTCCTGGCCCTGGAGCCGGGCGAGGCGGTGCGCAACCTGGCCTTCCTCGCCCCGGGCGCGGCCCTGGTGGTGGACGCGCCGGGGCCGGAGTTCCTCTCCCCGCGGGCGCGGCGCGTATTGGCGCGGCGTGGGGTGCGCACCCTCTTCCACGACGCCACCACCCTGGCCCGCGAGGCCGGCGCGCCCCGCGGGGCCAACCTGGCCCTGGTGGCGGCCGCGGCGCGCGAGGGTATGCTGCCCTTCTCCCCTGCTGAGCTGTGGCGGGCGGTGGAGGCCGTCACCCCTCCGGCCCGGCTGGAGGCCAACCGCCGCCTGTGGCAGGCGGCCCTGGCCTGAGCCTGCCGGCGGCAAAGCGGACCAACCTCCCCCGTGGCCGCCGCACGGGAGGAAGGCTGGGGGCAGATCATTTACACCCTGGGTTTACTCCGACCACGACCGAAGCGGGCTCCCGAACAGACCTGGAGACACGGGGCCCCTCGTCGCTGGCCTCGCGCAGGAGCATGGGCTGGGCCGAGGCGCCGCCGCCGGAGCCGTCGTCGGGGGTGGCTTGCGGCTCCGGTGGCAGAGACCGGCGCAGCGCGATCGCACTCCCTGCCTATCCCGGCTCCGCCCCGCCGTCAACGGGCTTCACCGCCGCGCAGGTGCAAGATCGGCTTCTCTGCCTCCCTG
>MTPE01000472.1 GCA_002011835.1 Desulfarculaceae bacterium JdFR-95
GCCGTGGCACGCGATTTGCTGTCCCACCCCGCAGATTCGGAGAGGAAGAAGTGTCGTCGATACTGGCAGTGATCCTGGCCCGTGGCGGCAGCAAGGGCCTGCCCCGCAAGAACCTGAGGCCCCTGGCGGGCAAGCCCTTGGTGGCCCACGCCCTGGAGGCGGCCCTGGCCGCGCGGCGGGTGGATCGCGTGGTCCTGTCCAGCGAGGACGCCGAGATCGGGGCCGTGGCCCGGGCCTACGGGGTGGAATGGATCCGCCGTCCCCCGGAGCTGAGCACCGACACCGCGCCGGTGGACCCGGCCCTGCGCCACGCGGTGCGGGTGGTGGAAGCCCGGGGCGCGCGCGTGGGGGTGGTGGTGGCCCTGCACGGCAACGTGCTGCGGCGGCCGGAGGCCATCGACCGGGTGGTGGACAAGCTGCTGGCCACGGGGGCGGACTCGGTGCAGACCTATGTCCCCTACACCGTGCCCCTGGAGCTGGCCTACCGCCTGGACGGGGACCGGGCGCTGCCCTTCCGGGGGCGGGAGTTTCCCCGCGCCTTCCGCCGCCAGGACTGCACCCCCGCCTACCACCCCGACGGGGCGGTGCTGGCCGTGCCCCGCGACCTGCTCATGGCCACGGAGCACCTGCCTCCGGAGGGCTCGCCCTGGCTGGGCCGCGACCGGCGGGCGGGGGTGCAGGGCGAGCTGGACAGCGTGGACATAGACGAGCCCCTGGACCTGCTGTGGGCCGAGTTCCTCCTGGAGCGCGGCCTGTGGCCTCCCCGGGGAGAGGCGACGGCCGCGGCCGGGGCAGAGGCCTGAAGGAGTCCGAGACCATGGGAGTGCGCATCATACCGCGTCTGGACATAAAGGGCCCCAACCTGGTCAAGGGCATCCAGTTCGAGGGCCTGCGCGTGTTGGGCAAGCCGGAGCAGTTCACCCGCTACTACTACGAGGGCGGGGCGGACGAGCTAATCTATCAGGACGCGGTGGCCAGCCTGTTCGGCCGCAACAGTCTGTTGGGCATGATTGAGCGCATCGCCCGCCACACCTTCATCCCCCTCACCGTGGGCGGGGGCCTGCGTACCCTCGACGACATCCGCGCCGCCCTGCGTGCGGGCGCGGACAAGGTGTCCATAAACACTGCGGCGGTGGCGCGGCCGGAGCTGATCCGCGAGGCGGCCCACCGCTTCGGCTCCTCCACCATCGTGGTGTCCATCGAGGCCATCCGCCACCCCGACGGCCGCTACGAGGCCTACACCGACTTCGGCCGCGAGAGCACCGGGGTGGACGCCATCGCCTGGGCGANNCAGGCGGTGGAGCTGGGNGCGGGCGAGCTGTTGGTCACCTGCATCAACCAGGAAGGCAGCGGCAAGGGCTTCGACCTGGAGCTGACCCGGGCCATCGCCGAGGCGGTGCCGGTGCCGGTGATCGCCGCCGGCGGCGCGGGCCGGGTGGAGCACGTGGCCGAGGTGATCCAACAGGGCCGCGCCGACGCGGTGTGCTGCGCCTCGCTGTTCCACTACGAGGCCGTGCGCCACTTCCGCATCCGGGAGGACGAGTTCCGCGAGGAGGGCAACATCGAGTTCCTGCGCAAGGGCGGCACCAGTTTCTCCCGCATCAGCCCGGCCACCATCGCGGAGTTGAAACGCCACCTGGCCGAGTGCGGGATCGAGGTGCGCCCCTGGGAGGCAGCAGCGGCATGAGCGACAAGGCAAGGGCCACGGTGGCCATCGTGGACTACGGCATGGGCAATCTGTTCAGCGTGGCCCAGGCCTGCCGGGCGGTGGGCCTGGCCCCGGTGATCAGCGACGACCCCCGGGTGGTGGAGCGGGCCGCGGGCGTGATCCTGCCCGGGGTGGGCGCCTTCGGCGACGCCATGGCCGTGCTGCGGGCCAAGGGCCTGGACCGGGCGCTCACCGACTACGCCCGCTCCGGCCGGCCCCTGCTGGGCATCTGTCTGGGCATGCAGCTCATGATGAGCGAGAGCTGGGAGTTCGGCCACCACCGGGGACTGGAGTTGTTCCCCGGGCGGGTGGTGCGCTTCGGCAGCGACAACGGCCACCGCCTCAAGGTGCCCCACGTGGGCTGGGAGCCGGTGTACCCGGCCGGAGACTGGCAGGGCACGCTCCTGGAGGGCCTGCCCGCGGGCGTGCACCTGTACTTCGTGCACTCCTTCCACGCCCAGCCCGCCCGCCCGGAGCTGGAGCTGGCCCGGGCCTCCTACGGGCCGGAGGCCTTCTGCGCCGCTGTGGCCCAGGGCAACGTCACCGCCTGCCAGTTCCACCCCGAGCGCAGCGGCCCCGCCGGCCTGAACATCTACCGCAACCTCGCCCGGCGCCTGGGGGTGCCGGCGCCTCAGGAGGAGTGAGCCCCATGTCCATCGCCACCGCCGAGGAGACCAAGCTACCCGCCTACTACGGGCTGCCGCAGGAGGTGGTGTTCTGCCGGCGCTGCGTGATGTCCAACCAGCGCCCCGCCTCCTACCCCGAGTTCAAGCACACCCGCGACCGCAAGACCCCCACCCTGCACATCGGCGAGGACGGGGTGTGCGACGCCTGTCGCTATGCCGAGATGAAGGAACAGATCGACTGGGAGGCGCGGGAGAAGGAACTGCTCAAGCTCCTGGACCGCTTCCGCAGCAAGGACGGCAGCCCCGACTGCATCGTGCCCGGCAGCGGGGGCAAGGACAGCGCCCTGGCCGCACACCTGCTCAAGTACAAGTACGGCATGCATCCCCTCACCGTGACCTGGCCCCCCGCCATCTATACCGAGATCGGCTGGAAGAACTACCTCAACTGGATCGAGGTGGGCGGCTTCGACAACATCACCTACCGCCCCAACGGGCGGGTGCACCGCTTGCTCACCCGCCTGGCGGTGGAGAACCTGCTGCACCCCTTCCAGACCTTCATCCTGGGCCAGAAGAACCTGGCCCCCAAGATCGCCGCCCGCTACAACATCCCCCTCATCTTCTACGGCGAGAACGAGGCCGAGTACGGCAACCCCATCGCGGACAACTTCACCTCCCTGCGCGACAAATCCTACTACACCCTGAGCGACCTCTCCCAGGTCCACCTGGGGGGGGTCTCCATCCCCGAGCTGCAGGACCGCTACGGGCTCACCCTGGGCGACCTGGAGCCCTATCTGCCCGCACCGCCGGAGATGATGGAGAGAAGCCGCATCGAGGTGCACTACCTGGGCTACTACATCAAGTGGACCCCCCAGGAGGCCTTCTACTACGCGGTGGAGCACACCGGCTTCGAGCCCAACCCCGTGCGCACCGAGGGCACCTTCAGCAAGTACAACAGCCTGGACGACCGCATCGACGGCTTCCACTACTACACCACCTACATCAAGTTCGGCCTGGGCCGCTGTTCCTACGACGCCAGCCAGGAGATCCGCAACAAGCACCTCACCCGCGAGGAGGCGGTGGCCCTGGTGCGGCGCTTCGACGGCGAGTTCCCCTGGCGCTACGCCAAGGACATCCTGGACGACTACCTGGGCATCGGCCTGGACCGCTTCCTGGAGCTGTGCGACCAGTTCCGCTCCCCCCACCTGTGGAAGAAGGAGAACGGGGAGTGGAAGCTGCGCCACCAGGTGTCCTAGGGAGAGAGGCATGAGCCGGCCGGTGGTACACGTGGTGCATTGTGTGGACAGCGAGGGGCCGCTCTACGAGTCTTTGGAGGCCACCTTCGACCGCCTGCGGCACTACTTCCACCTGGAGCTGGAGCCCGACCCGGAGCTGCTGCTGCGCCTGCAGCGGGGCCAGGTGGCCCTGGGCGGGCTGGAGGCCGCGGTGCAGAAGGTGCTGGACCCGCAGCTTTTGGCCTACAACGACACCTGGGACAAGGTGGACGCCATGCTGGAGCGGGTCTGCGCGCCGGCCTTCCGCCAGCGCCCCCCCCGCGACAGCCGGGGCCGGGGCTGGGTCTTCAACTGGTTCTGCGTGGACCACGTGGAGTACGAGCTCAACCTCCGCCGCCGCGACATGGGCTATCACAACATCTTCGACCACTACCGACCCCTGCTGCGCCGGCCGGGCTGGGAGCGCGACGGCCTGCACTTCCACTACCATCCCCAGGCCTTCCTCAAGCAGGCCCACCTCTGCGCCACCCACTGGTTCGCCACCTCCCACTCCCTGTTCCAGGTCCTGGCCCGGCGCATCATCGACCGGCTGTGGTTCCCGGCGGTGAACCGCCCCGGCTTCCAGGTCAACCGCCCGGACAGCCACTGGTTCCTGGAGCAGTACATCCCCTTCGACTACGCCAGCCTGGCCATGGAGCCCCGGCCCGAGGACCAGGCCCAGTTTGACTTCTCCCACGGCCGCTCCGGCGACTGGCGGCGGGCCCCCATCACCTGGGAGCCCTACCACCCCTCCCACGACGACTATCAGGTGCCCGGAGGCTGCCGGCGCTGGATCGCCCGCTGCCTCAACGTGGGTTCGCGCATCTACAACCTGGAGCTGGAGGAGGTGCGCCGCGCCTTCCGCGAGGCCCGCGAGGGCAAGGCCGTGGTCATGGCCTTCGCCGACCACGACTTCCGCGACTTGGGCCGCGACGTGGAGGCGGTGCGCGGCATGCTGCAGCAGGTGGCGGCCGAGTACCCCGAGGTGGAGTTCCGCTACTGCGAGGCGGCCGAGGCCATGCGCTCGGCCCTGGGCCTGACCGAGATGCCGCCCTGCGAGCTGGAGCTGGAGCTGGTGCGGGTCTCCGACGACGCCCACCAGCTCCACGTGCGCACCCACACCCCGCCCTTCGGCCCCCAGCCCTTCTTGGCCATCAAGACCGTGACCGACACCTACTACCACGACAACCTGGACTTCCAGGAGCCCGGCCGCCACTGGACCTATGTCTTCGACCGCGAGACCCTGCCCCTCAAGGCGGTGGAGGCGGTGGGCGTGGCGGCCAACAACGCCTTCGGCGTGACCACAGTGTCGGTGATCCGGGTGGATACGGGCAAGGTGGAGCGGCGGGTGTGGAACCAGCCGCGAAAGGAAGAGGCGTGATGCAGATACTCATCACCGGCTGCTACCGCACCGGCAGCGAGTGGCTCACCCAGCTCATGAACAACCACCCGCAGCTGGTGGCCACCATGTACGTGGTGAGCTTCATGCGCTTCTGCTACCGCCGCTACGACCCCGTGGCCGAGCCGGCCAACCACAGCCGCCTGCTGTTCGAGGCCGCGGCGCGCATCTGGCAGCGCTGGGGCCGGCGCCTGCCGGTGTACCGCATCCTGGAATACTGCGCCGCCCAACACGAGGTCACCTACGCCTTCCTCTACGACCGCATGATGCGCGAGCTGTTCCTGGAGGGCGGGGAGGGCCACTGGGCGGAGAAGACCCAGTTGGTCTGGAGTCGGGTGCCGGACTTCCTGGAGATGTTCCCCCAGGGCAAGGTGGTGATGATCCTGCGCGACCCCCGCAGCGTGCTGGCCTCGTTCAAGCGCTACACCTACGCCGCGCCGCCGGCCTACCTGGGGGCGGTGTTCAACAGCCTGGGGGCCATGCAGGCCGCGGCCGACTACCAGCGCCGCTGGGGGGGCAGCCGCTTCCTGGCCCTGCGCTACGAGGACCTGGTGGCCGACACCGCCGGCCAATTGCGCCGGGTGTTCGCCTTCCTGGGCCTGAGCGCCGACCACGACCTCACCACCCCCCGCGACTGGCGCGACCCCCGNGGCCAGCNCTGGGANCACAACTCGGCCTTCCTGCCCCCCCAGGCCAGCGCGCGCCAGTTCGACCCCCAGGCCGCGGTGCGGCGCTGGCAGGAGCACCTGGAGCCCTGGGAGGTGGGGCTGTGCGAGGCGGTGTGCGGCCCGGCCATGCGCGCCTGGGGCTACCAGCCCAGCGGCGCCGACCCCCGGTGGCCCACCGCCCTGCGCCATATTCTGGCTGACACCAACATCACCCGCTTCCTGTACCGCTGGGCCAGCCAAGGCCGAGGGGTGGAGGAGTTCCCCACCGACCCCCTGCGGCCCGAAAACTGGGAGGAGAACGCCCGGACCACTTCTGCCTCCGCGGCAGCCGCGGGTGAGGGATAGAGAGAAAAAAGCCTAAAGCCGCCGGCGCTTCCGGTCGATCTAGGGAGACGAGGGAGGAAACGTCACCAGAGGGAGGCGCAAGCAGTGAAGGAGGAACACATCCAGACCATGTGCATCGGGCCGCAGGCCACCATCCGCGAGGCCATCGCGGCCATAGACGGCACTCCGGCCAAGATCGCCCTCATGGTGGACGACAACCGCCGCCTGCTGGACACCATCACCGACGGCGACGTGCGCCGCGCCATCCTGGCCGGACACGGCCTGGACGAGCCCGTGGCCCGGGTGGTGGAGCGCAAGGGCGGCCTGGAGCGGGTCAACCCGGTGTGTGCGCCGGTGGGCACGGACAAGATCACCCTCCTGCGCCTGATGAACGACTACGAGGTGCGCCAGATCCCCCTGGTGGGCCCGGACCGCCGGGTGGAGGACCTGGTCACCATGACCCAGCTCCTGGAGGGCCGACCCCTGCCGCTCAAGGCCGTGCTCATGGTGGGCGGCTACGGCACCCGCCTGCAGCCGCTCACCACCGCGGTGCCCAAGCCCATGCTGCCGGTGGGCAACCGGCCCCTGCTGGAGATCATCGTGGAGGGCCTGCGCGCCGCGGGCATCCGCCGCATCGTACTGGCCACCCACTACAAGAGCGAGATGATCGCCCAGCACTTCGCCGACGGCAGCCGCTTCGGAGTGGAGATCAGCTACCTGAAGGAGCGCGAGCCCCTGGGCACCGCCGGTGTGCTCAGCCTGGTGGAGGCCGGCGACGAGGACCTGCTGGTCATGAACGGCGACATCTTCACCCGCCTGGACTTCGCCGCCATGCTCGACTTCCACCGCGAACACCAGGCCGACATGACCGTGGCCGTGACCCAGAGCGAGGTCTCCATCCCCTACGGTGTGGTGGAGGCCTCCGGGGCCGACGTGGTGCGGGTGGAGGAGAAACCGGTGCTGCGGCCCTTCATCAACGCGGGCATCACCCTGGTCAACCCCGACGCCTGCCGCCTGCTGCCCCGGGGCAAGCCCTTCCAGATGCCCGACTTCATCAACCTGCTCATCGACAAGGGCCGCAAGGTGGTGGCCTTCCCCTTGCGTGAGTACTGGATGGACATCGGCTGCATCGACGACTACCTGGAGGCCCATCGCCGGGCCAGCGCCGGGCTGGTGTGAGGAGGTCCGCTCATGCCTGCGCCCGCCTCCCTCCCTGCCGCCGCCCCGGCCAGGGTGCCCCTGGCCGAGCCCCGCCTCACGGGCAACGCCCGGCGCTATCTCCTGGACTGCCTGGATACGGGCTGGGTCTCCTCGGCCGGTCCCTACGTGGAGCGCTTCGAGCGCGCCCTGGCCCACTACCTGGACCTGCCCCACGCCGTGGCCACGGCCAGCGGCACCGCCGCCCTGCACCTGGCCCTGCGTGCGGCGGGCATCGGACCCGGCCAGGAGGTGCTGGTCCCCACCCTCACCTTCATTGCCACGGCCAACGCCGTGCGCTACACTGGCGCCCGGCCCGTACTGGTGGACGCCGAACCCCGCCACGCCCAGATGGACCCCGAACTGGTCCACCACTTCCTCACCCGCCACTGCCGCTGGCACAAGGGCAGGCTGGTCAACCGCCAGACCGGACGCAGCGTGCGCGCCATCGTCCCCGTGCACCTGCTGGGCCACACCGTGGAGATGGAGCCCATCCGCGAGCTGGCCCGCCGCTACGAACTGATCGTGATCGAGGACGCGGCCCAGGCCCTGGGCGCCCTCTACCAGGACCGCCCCGCCGGCACCTGGGGGGACGCGGCCTGCTTCAGCTTCAACGGCAACAAGGTGATCACCACCGGTGGCGGCGGCATGGTGGTCACCCGCGACCCCCAGCTTGCCCGCCGCGCCCGCCACCTCAGCACCCAGGCCAAGGCCGACGCGGTGGAGTACGTCCACGACGAGCTGGGCTACAACTACCGCCTGCCCAACCTCCTGGCCGCCCTGGGCTGCGCCCAGATGGAAGAGCTGGAGGACTTTCTGGCCGCCAAACGCGCCCTGGCCGCGGCCTGGCGCAGCGCCCTGGCCGACCTGCCTGGCCTGCGCCCCCTGGAACCGTCCCCCCACACCCACAGCTCCTGGTGGCTCTTCACCGTGGAGGTGGACCCGGCCCTCTGCGGCCTGGACGCCCGCCGGCTCATGCGCCGCCTGGCCGAACGCGGCATACAGACCCGGCCCCTGTGGCAACCCCTGCACCTGAGCCCGGTGCACGCCGACTGCCAGGCCGTGGTGCGCGGCCGGGCCGAGCGCCTCTGGCAGCGGGGCCTGAGCCTGCCCAGCTCCGTGGGCCTGGACCCGGCCCTGGTGCCCTGGATCGCCGAGAACATACGCGAGTGCATCGCCCAAGCTTGAGGAGACCACACCCACCATGACCACCCCCCGCCCCCAGAGCTGGCACCAGGTGAGACTGCCCGGCAGCACCCTGCCCGCCGCGCCCCGGCTCCAGGACACACCTCCCCC
>MTPE01000471.1 GCA_002011835.1 Desulfarculaceae bacterium JdFR-95
GATCCTTTCCCCCCGCGAGAGAGGTGTTTCCCCATGGCATGGCCCCGGCGGCCCCCGGAAACCCGCCGCCGACCCACCGGGCGGATACAGATGCAACCAAACCTAATTTAAGGTGAGAATCTTTGTCAAGACCCTATCGGGCCGCTAGCGATTGCCGGGTGCGCACCTGGGACAAGTGGGTGTTGTCCTTGACAGGAATACTCCCAGCCCTTTAGCTTGGGCGCGGAAGGAAGCCTTCTCTCTGGGGTGAAGACACTTGCGAGTAACGGTCCACATAATCCCCCGGCGGGCGATTCTGTGGGGCTTGGCCCTGGTGGCTTTGTGCCTGCGCCTGTGGGGGCTGGACTGGGGGCCCAGCCAGGCCGGGGCCCTGCATCCGGGGGAGTGGACCTGGCAGGTGATCGACCAACTCAGTCTCTCCCAGCCCACCTATCCCGGCATATGGACCCAGGCCTTTTTCAGCCTGGCGGCGTTGGTGCAGGGTGCCTTGTCCTTGGTGGCAGGTTGGGTGGAGGTGTTGTTGGGCCGGGTGCATGGGGTGGAGGAGGTGGTGGTGNCGGCGCGCCTGGCGGGAAGGCTCACGGTGGCCCTGTTGGGTACGGGCCAGGTGTTCCTGGCCTATGCCGTGGGGCGGCGCTTCTTCGACAGCGTGGCCACGGGCCTGTTGGCCGCGGCGGTGGTGGCGGTGAGCCCCCTGCTGGTGGCCCACGGCCACTACCTGAGCCGGGACNTACCCCTGGGCGTGGCGGTGATGGCCTGCCTGTGGGCGGTGTGGCTGATGGCCAGCGAACCGCGGGCGGTGNTGATGGCCTGGGCCGGGCTGTGCCTGGGGCTGACCATAACCACCCGCGCCAGTGGCTCGTTGATGCTGCCGGTGATGGCCGCGGCNTACTGGCTGGGGGTGCGGCGCAGCCGTCCGGCGCGCAGCCGTAAATTTCTGTTGTGGCCCTTGGCCGGGCTCCTGGGGCTGGGGGTGGGCCTGGTGTTGGGGTATCCCGGCTTCGTGCTGCAGTCGGAGCGCACCGCCGAGCTGTTGACCACCTCCTTCTCCACCCCGGCGCCGGGCACCAGTTGGTGGGGCTTCGTGGCCGGTCGCGCCCTGGGCGCCCTGAGCGTGGCGGCCCAGACCGTGGGACCGGAGCTGTTGCTGCTGTGGGGGGTGGGGGTGTGGCTGATCCTGCGGGCGCGGCGTTGGGACCGGCTGTTGCCCGCGCTGGTGCCGCCTCTGTTCTTCCTGGCCGGGATCACGGTGCTCAGGGGCTCGCTGGAGGGCCTGGCCGCGGTGTGGCTGCCGGCCTTGGCCCTGGTGGCCTGCTGGCCCCTGGTGTGGCTGTGTCGGCGCCTGCCCGGCTATGGGCGCCAGGTGGCGGCGGTGAGCATCCTGGGCGTGGCCCTGTGTCTGTGGCCCCTGTGGCGCGCCCTGGGGGTGGACTATCTGTTCTGGCAGCAGGACACTTTCAGCTCGGCCCGCTTCTGGATCGAGGCCAACCTGCCCCGCCAGGCCCTCATCCTGGCCGGGCCCCGCACCCCCCTCAACGTGTTCCAGACCACCCGCCCCTGGGACGAGAAGAAGGGCTTGAAGGCGGTGCGGGAGGCCGGGGGGTATCTGGTGGTCTCCTCCCTGGGCCAGGAGGACCGCGCCGATCCCTGGCAGGACTGGCTGCCGCCGGGCGGGGTGTCCCTGGACGACTTGGCCGGACGCCTGCTGTTGCTCAAACGCCTGGACCTCAAGTCCGCCTGGCGCTCGGCCCTGGGTCGGCCGCCCACCTTTCCCCGCTGGGTGAGCCCGCGGGTGGAGGTCTTGGCCGCACGCGACCCCCTGGAAGTGGCCGAGCCCCTGGCCCTGTATCGCCCGCCGGTGGGGGTGGGCCGACGGCACGCAGTGGTCTATGGGGGCCAGGGTGCCTACAGCCGCTACGAGGGCGCCATGCTGGTGGAGGGCGGCCAGCGCAGCCGGCGGGTGTTGGTCCTGCCCCGGGAGGTGGAGCGCCTGGGCCTGGCCCTGCTCAACCAGGGCGAGGACCTGGCCGTGGTGGAGGTGAGCCAGGGGCCCTGGCCGGCGCGACGGGTGACGCTCTATCCCGGTCAGGAGGCCAACCTCGTCCTGCCGGCGCGCTCCTGGCCGCCCATGATGCGGGCGGTCTATCCCGTGAGCGTCTACCTGCGCCAGGGCGGCAGTGTGCTGGCCCGGCTCTACTGGGACCCCCTGGTCATGGCCCGGCGGGCCCTGGAGGGACGCCGCTTCGCTGAGGTGGTGGAGCTGCTGGCGCCCTTGGTGGAGAAAGGCGAGGCGGGCTTCGAGGCCCGGGCCATGCTGGCCGAGGCCCTGGTGCGCCTGGAGCGGAACCAGGAGGCGGCCCAGGCCCTGAAGGGCTACCAGGTGCCAGGGGGCAGGGCAGAAGCCTTCCAGCGCCTGGCCCAGGCCAAGCGCCCCGACGCCGCCTGGCAGCGCGATTTCCAGGCCCTGACCGGCTACTACCCCGACCTGCTCTGGCAGGCCAGCTCCCTCTCCTACCAGGTGGACGGCCCGCCTTGCCGGGGGGACGGCCGGGAGAGGCCGCTGAAGGGCGCCGGCTTCCACGGTGTGTTCCAGCGCCGGGAGGGTGAGCCCGGTGGCCTGCTGCGTCTGTGGCTGGAGGAGCCCTATCCCGCCACCCAACTGGAGGTGCGCCTGCACCTGAGCCTGCCCCAGGGACCGGCCCCGGCCCAGGAGCGCTTGGCGGTGTGCGAGGTGTGGGGCCACGGCTTCGGGGGCAGCCGCCTGCTGGCCCGGCGCGAGATCGTGGGGCGCGACCTGCCCCGCGGCCGGGGCGTGGTGACCCTGCCGGTGATGGACTCCCGCCCCGGCGTGCGTCTGGAGGTGCGCCTGGCCTACCGTTCGGCCCGCACCCTGGACCTGAACCGGGTGGTGGTGGGGGCGGACCTGATCGCCCACCTGCGCCACCAGCTACGCTGGTACTACGACGCCCTGGGACGGCTGGCCCTGAGCGACAAGCGCTACCCCCAGGCCGAGGAGGCCTTCCGCCGCCTGCTGACCATAGACCCCGCCTTCCGCGAGGCCTATCTGCCCTCGGCCCGGGCGCTGATCGACATGGGCAAGCTCAAGGAGGCCCTGGCCCGCGTGCGCGGGGCCGAGGTGCTCTTTGCCTCCCAGCCGGCACGGCTGGCCCAGGTGCGCGACCTATACCGCGTGTTGCAGCGGCCCAAGGACGTGGAGCGGGTGGAGGAGCGCCTGGCCTACCTGCGCCCCTCGCTCAAGCGCGAGGCCCGCTTCGCCTGCGGACTCACCCTGCTGGGCTACGACCTGTCGGCCAACCGGGTCAAACGCGGCGGCAGCCTGGAGGTCACCTACTACTGGCAGTGCTGGCAGACCCCGCCCCTGAACTACTTCGTCTTCGTGCACCTGCGCGGCCCGGACCGCACGCTGACCTTCGACCACCTGCTGGACCACGGCCGGCGGCAGATGACCGACCTGGAGGTGGGCGAGGTGGTGCGCGAGGACTACCGCCTCAAGATACCCAAGGACCTCACCCCCGGGCGCTGGCGTCTGGTGGTGGGCCTGTGGGACCCCCAGCACACGGGCAAGGGCGTGGCCGTGGTGCAGGGCGCCGGTGCAGGCAGCGAGGAAGTGGAACTGGCCGTGATCCAGGTCCAGTGAACCGCCCTCCGGCCCGGCCGGGGACGGCACACAGTGCCCATCCCCCTTGCCACCCCCATCAGGGGAAACAGGCGGTATGCCCTGGGGCCACGGTCTGAATCCAGCCTCTGCCCGTCGGTGCGGGGCCGGGGTTGACGGTGTCTATTCCTCTCAACCCTTCATACCCAGCCCGCCGCTGACCTCGGCGTGTACCAGCCGCCGCACCTGCAGGTAGCTGTGCAGGCCGAAGCCCATCATCAGCCCTCCCACCACCACCAGGGCCAGGCCGGCCACGGTGGCGGCCACGTGGTCCAACAGGTGCATCACCGCCCCTCCCGCCGCGCCCAGGCTGAGGGCGGTGCGGATCAGGGCCAGCAGGGTCCGCTGGTTGGCCAGGGCGGTACGCACCCCGGCGAGGCGGTCGCGTTCCACCAGGTGGTAACGGTGCTTGCGTCGCGCCATCTCGCTTCCCTCACTCCATCTTCTGCAGCCTCACTCCGGCCAGGCGCAGGCCGGCGCCGCCGGCGAACTTCACCCTCAGGCCCAGCTCGCAGCGGCGGGGCACGGTGAAGACCAGCTCCAGGTCGCGGTAGGCCCGCCCCAGATCCCCGGCCCGTACCAGGCGCCAGGCAAAGGGACGCCGGCCCAGGTCGGTGGCCACCACCAGCCAGGCCACCGGCGCCCGGGCCGGGGCCGAGCCCTCCAGGGCCAGGCGGAACCGCGCCCGCCAGCGCCCCGGCTCCACCGTGACCTGGGGACCGTGCATCAGGTACAGGGGAGGGTGGTAGCCGGCCCGCGCCCGTACCGCCAAACCCCCCGGCACCCGCGCGTCGGCCACCAGGTCCCCGGTCTGGCGCCACAGGTCCTGGGCGCGGTAGAAGCCGTCGGCTGGCCGCCCGCCCTGGAACTCCACCAGCACCACATCCAGCTCCAGGGTACTGCTGCCGTTGAACCAGGTGCGCAGCTCCAGGTCGGTGGGCGCCTCCAGGGTGAAGGTGAGGGCCACGTCGTGCCAGCGGCCGTCGGCGGGCAGTACCTGCCGGTTCAGCTCGCGCCGGGCCAGGCTGCGGCGGCCCTGGTCGGTGCTCACCTCGATCCAGCCGGGACTGCCGGCAGACTCGCTCCCCCGGCGCAGGCGGAAGCGCGCCCGGTAGCGCCCCGGGGGGTAGGCCCGGTAAGGACCGAAGCTGAGGAAACCCTTCCGATCCCGGCCCGGCACCGCCCGGGCCAGGTTACCTCGCGCCCGCCGGTAGCGCGGCCCCAGGGGCCCGCCGATGCGCTCGGCCTCCCGGAACATCAGCCCCCAGCCCGAGGCCTCGGGGTCGTCCACCAACACCCCGGTGTTGCGGTAGAGGTGCTCGGCTTCCCACAGGCTCACCACCGGCGAGACCACCGCGCCGGGGTGGGGGTCGGCTCGGGCTTGGTCCCGCAGGCGCAGGAGGAAGGCGGTCCCCTCCTGGGCCAGGGGGGTGAAGGCCCCGGAGGCCAGCAGCCGCTGCCGGGCCAGGGCGGGCGGGAAGGGGCTCACCTTGCGCGCGTAGAGCAGGTCGTCGTCGTAGAAACACACCAGCCGCACCCGCAGGCGCCGGAGCAGGGCCAACTGCTCCGGGCCTAGATAGCCCAGGTCCAGGGGATACAGGGGCTTGAAGACCTGCTCCACGTAGGCCCGCGGCACCACCGGCGAGTAGCCGTTGACCACCAGGGCCCGGGTGCGGGTGATGAGCAGCTCGTAGCGCGAGGACTGGTGCGAGTCCCCCGGCCAGATGGGCAGCCCCAACAGGCGCTGGTGGGCCTGAGGGCCGGTGGGGAGGTTGGCCTTGACCGCGGCCTCCACCTTGCCCGGCGGGGGCAACAGACACACCCCGGTGCGCCGGGGCAGGCCCAGGTCCAGGGTGAGCGCCGCCACCACCAGGGCCGCCACCAGGATGGGCGAAAGCCGCGGCCGGCGGGCCAGGAGCTCGCGCAGGGCCCAGGCCCCCAGCAGGGTCAGGAACAGTACGGCGAAGACGATGAGCCGGCCCGGCACCCGAGGCAGGTTGAAGAAGGGCAGGTGGCGGTAGAGCCACGGGTACAAAGGCAGCTCCGGCAGGTTGGGCCCCAGGGACAGCAGCATGCCCAGGGCGGCCAACAGCAGCCACAGGCCCGCCAGAGCCGCCCCCCGTGCCCCGCGCGGCCGGCCCAGACACAACATGCCCAGCCCCACCAGGCCCAGGGCCGCGGGCACCCACCCCAGGTGGATCAGCTCCTCCAGGCGGGTGTTGCCGGGGTTGAGCAGGTCGGCCAGGCGGGGAGCGAACAGGCGCACCTCGTCCAGGCTGCGGCCGCCGGCGGCGATACTCTGGTCGATGTCGCTGGCCTTGACCATGAGCATGCGCCCCGCCGCCAGCCCCAGACCCGCGGCCAGGCCCGGCAGGGGCCGCCACCACCCCCGGGGCCAGCGGGGCCGGCGCCACTGGCCCCTCATCGCCAGCCCCAGGCGCACCATCCCCCATCCGGCCAGGCCCAGGGCCAGGATGCGCGGCAGATAGGGCNCCCCCCAGGCCGCCAGCAGGGCCACTCCCGCCAGCCCCCACAAAGGGGTGAAGGCCCGGGCCGCAGTGCGGCGGGCCTGCTCCGGCTCCAGGCGGGTGAGCGCCGCCACCACCGCGGCCAGCAGCAGCCACAGCACCACCGCCGCCACGGCATACAGCAACACCGCCTGCAGGAAGGGCCCCAGGCGCCAGGCCGCGTCCTGGCCACGCACCACCAGGACCTGAGCCAGGACCCCGGCCGCCCCTCCGGCCAGGGCCGCCTTGGCCGCCGCCGGCCACCTCCCGGCCAGGGGAGTGTCCTCCTCCCCCAGCAGGACCAGGCGCAGGGGCAGATACAGCCCCAGCATCAGGGCGCTGTAATAGGTGAGGTGGGGCTCCATCATGCCCATGAGCAGGACACAGGCCCCCGCCCCCGCCCCCCAGGCCAGGGAGCGGCGGGCCAGGCTTCGCTCCAGGCACCACAGCAGCCCCGGCACCAGGAAGCACACGAAGCCGAACAGGTGGCCGGAGAGCACCTGGGCCGCGCGGAAGGGCAGCAGGGCAAAGGCCAGCGCCGGCAGCCAGGCCCAAGGCCCCGGCCCCAAGACCTGCCGCGCCAGGGCGAAGGCCATGAGCCCCGCCCCCAGGTAGGAGATCAACACCAGGGCGTTGTAGGCCCCGGCCTGCCCCAGAGGGAGCAGCAAGGGATACAGCAGAGAGAAGGGGAAGTTGGCGAAGCCCGGCAGGCCCTGGGGGGTGAGAAAGGTGTTGAACTCGTAGGGGTTGGTCTTCCAGGCCGAGGGCCCCAGCAGGTTGTCGGCCATCAGCCAGCACCAATAGAGAAACTGGAGGTGGTCGCCGGGCATGGCCGGGACCCGCTCGTAGCCGGGCACCACGTGGTAGCCGTAGGGGATGCCCCGGTCCAGATAGCGCGCCGCGGGCCAGCTCTGCAGCAGGGCCAGGCCGACCAGGCTCAGGCTCAAGACCAGCCAGGGCAGCCAGGACTTGTTCCGGCGCGGTTTGTTCTTCAGTTGGGTCATGCCCCTCCCCCGCGGGTGGACCGAGGTCTCGCTCGCCCCCCTAGTGTAGCCCATACCAGGGCAGGCGCCAGAAGCGTCCGCCCTCGAAGGGCGGGTAGGTGGAGCTGGCCCTGGGGACCAGACCCCAGCGCAGGCGCAGGCGGGTGATGGGCCCCAGGGCGGTGCCCGGCCTCAGAGGCCGCAACACACGCGCGNGCAGGGGCTCCTGCGGGCCGCCGGGAGGCTGCCAGAGGAGCCTCAGGCTGGCGCCGCCGGCCAGNTGGCGATAGCGTACCTCCAGGGCGTGCGGCCCGGCCCAGAGCCACACCTTGNCCCACACCGGCCGCGGCGGGGCCTCCCGCCAGTCCGCCGCCACCCTGCGGCCGTCCACCAGGATGACCAGCCCGTCGTCCACCACCCCGCCTAGGCGGTAGAAGCCGCTCTCCGGCGCCTGGAGCACCCCCAGCCAACGGATCACGAACTCGGTCTGCCGGCCGCCGGGGAAACTGGTGCGGTCGGGGAAGCTCCAGGCCCGGGCCACGCCCAGCTCCTTGGCCGGGCCGGCCTGGTCCAGGCTGGAGTAGAACACCGTGGTCAGCCCCTGGGACTCCGCTGCGGCGTGAGCCAGGAAGTAGTCCCGTACCAGACGGCTGCCCACCCAGGGCCGCAGCAGGTGGAACCAGCTCCACACCCCCGCCGCCACCAGAAGCGCCAGGCCCATGCCCAGCCAGAAGCGGCGGCCCGCCCGCGTGTCCAGGCCCAACAGCGCCCGCAGGGTGTCACGTGCCCAGGGCGCCAGGGGAGCCAGGGCCCATGCCCCCAGGCGCAACAGCGGGCCCACCACCAGGGCACCGCCTGCGGCTCCTGCGGCCAGGCGCCACCAGGCCGGAGGCCAGCCGTGCAGGGCCAGCCAGGTGAGCTGGCTGCCCAGGCCCAGGGCTGCGCCCATCAGCAGCCACCCAGGATGTATGAGGCGGGCTCTCACCACAGGCCCTCCAGGTCTGGATAGGTCACCGGCGGCCAGGTGCGCTCGATCAGGATGTATTTGGAAGACAAATGCGGCGGCAGCTCCACCCGGCGGTAGCGCCGGGGCCGGTGCCCCTGCAGGAACTTGGCCAGCCGGTCGCGGCCCTCGGGACTGTTGTAGAACACCGCCGCCCNCTCTGCCGCGGCGCGGGAGCCGAAGGCCACGGCCTGGAAGCGGTGGGGCCGGCCCTGGTACAGGTTCAGGGCCAGGTGCAGGGTCCAGTGCCAGTAGTCACCCGCCGCCACTACCGGGTAGCCTCGCCGCAGGAGCTCCTCCACCAGCAGTCCGTGGTTCA
>MTPE01000332.1 GCA_002011835.1 Desulfarculaceae bacterium JdFR-95
CGCCCGCCACAGCTCCGGGCCCGGCCGCCCGCCCCGCAGCAGCTCCTCCACCTCCTGCAGGCGGCGGGGGGTGGGGAAGCAGGCGCCCAACACCAGGCGCGGGTCGGCCAGCTCCGCATCCAGCACCACGGCCAGGTTGAGCCGGGCCACGCTCACCGCCTGGCGCCGGCCCACCTTGAGGAAGCAGCAGCCGGTGCGGCCCGCGGGGGGGCGCAGGGTGAAGCCCGCGATCAGCTCGCCGGGGGCCAGGGCGGTCTGGTAGGGTCCGGTGATCAGCTCGGTCAGGGGAAGCTGGCGCCGGCCGCGGAGCGAGAGCAGATGGGCCCGTGCCTCCAGGGCCACCAGGGCGCTCACCCCGTCGGCCGCGGGCGAGGCGTTGGCCGCGTTGCCGCCCAGGGTGGCGGTGGTGCGCACCTGGCGCGAGCCCACCGTGGCCGCGNCGCGGCTGAGCAGGGGCGGGCCCGGGACCAGGGCGGGTTCATCCTCCAGGCGGCGGAAGGTGACCCCCGCGCCCAGGAAGGGCTCCCGCCCCCTCGGCTCCACCCGGGCCAGCTCCGCCACCCGGGTGAGGTCCACCAGCAAGCTGGGCAGCTCATCGCCGCGCAGTTGCGCCCGCCGCAGCTCCAGCATGAGGTCGGTGCCTCCGGCCAGGGCGCGGGCCCCCGGCTGGGCCAGGGCCTGGCAGGCCTCTTCCAGGCTGCGGGGCGAGACCAGGCGGATCATGATTCCTCTCCCCGCAGGCGCCGCGCCGCCCGCCGCACCGCCAGCACGATGTGCTGGTAGCCGGTGCAGCGGCAGAGGTTGCCCGCCAGGGCCTGGCGGATGGTCTCGCGGCTGGGGTCGGGCTCCCGGGCCAGGAGGTCGGNCGCGGCCAGGATCATGCCTGGGGTGCAGAAGCCGCACTGCACCGCGCCGGCCTCCAGGAAGGCCTCCTGCAGGGGGTGCAGTCTGCCCTCCGGGGCCAGGCCCTCGATGGTGGTCACCTCGCGCCCGGCCACCTGCCAGGCCGCGGTGAGGCAGGCGTTGACCGCGCGACCGTCCACCAGCACCGTGCAGGCGCCGCACTCGCCCACGCCGCAGCTCTCCTTGGTGCCGGTCAGGCCCAGGCGCCGGCGCAGGAGATCCAGCAGGCGCTCGTGGCCGGGCACCTCCTCCAGGGAGACGCGCTCCCCGTTGAGTACGAACTCCAGCCTCTCAGACACGGGTGGCTTCCTTGTCTGGTTTCCCTCAGTGCAGCATCATGCGGGGCAGCCAGAGGGCCAAATCCGGCACCAGGGTGATCATGAACACCACGAAGAAGATGGCCAGCAGAAACGGCGCCACCCCCCGGAAGATGGTCTCCACCGGCACCTCGGACGCCACCCCGGCCACGGTGAAGATGTTGAGCCCCATGGGGGGTGTGATCAGCCCGGCCTCCATCATGAGCACCGCGATGACCCCGAACCAGATGGGGTGGAAGTGCAGGGCCATGATCACGGGGTAGATCACGGGCATGGTCAGCACCATCATGGAGATGGCGTCCAGCAGGCAGCCCAGGAACAGGTAGATGAGGATGATCACCGTGAGCACCAGGTAGGGCGAGACCGCCAGCTCCGCGGCCCAGGAGGCCACCCGCATGGGCACCGTGGACAGGGCCAGGAAGTAGCTGAACACGTTGGCCCCCGCCACCAGGACCAGGACCATGACCGAGATGCGCACCGACTCGATCAGCGCGCCCATGAGCGCAGGCCAGGTGAGGCGGCGCTTGAGGAGGGCCACCAGAAAGAGCAGGGTGGCGCCCACCGCGCCGGCCTCGGTGGGGGTGAAGAAGCCCAGGTAGATGCCGCCCATCACCAAGAGGAACAGGAACAACGGCTCCCACACCCCGCGCAGGGCGCGCAGCTTCTCGGNCCAGGACACCGGCTCCGGGCTGGCCGGGGCCGCCTCCGGNNGCAGGCGCACCCACACCACCACGATGGCGATGTAGGCCGCGGTGAGCAGGATGCCCGGCAGCATGCCCGCCACCAGGAGCTTACCGATGGACTGCTCGGTGAGCATGCCGTAGATCACGAAGCCGATGCTGGGGGGGATGAGGAAGCCCAGGGTGCCGCCGGCCGCCACCGCACCGGTGGCCAGGGTGGGGCTGTAGTGGAAGCGGCGCATCTCGGGCAGGGCCACGGTGCCCATGGTGGCGGCAGTGGCCACCGAGGAGCCCGACACCGCGGCGAACCCCCCGCAGGCGCCGATGGTGGCGATGGCCAGGCCGCCGGGCAGGCGCCGCATCCACTTGTCGAAGGTCTCGTACAGCTCGTGGGTCATGCCCGAGGAGCCGGCGAAGCCCCCCATCACGATGAACAGGGGGATNACGGTGTAGGGNTAGAAGGAGGCCACCTCCCACATGGTGCTGGCCACCACGGGCAGGGCCGCCTGCAGGTTGGCCAGNTAGGCGATGCCCAGGAAGCCGGTGAGCATCAGGGCGAAGGCGATGGGCATGCCCAGGAACAACAGCACGAACACCAGGGCCGTGCCCAGGATGCCCACGGTCACCGGCTCCAGCACGGCCTCACCTCCGGGCCAGGCGCCGGGCGGCCTCGATCAGGTCAATGGTCAGCTCCAGCAACAGCAACAAGGCCGCCACCGCCACCAAGAGTCGGAACGGNCGCTGGGGGATGCGCAGCATGTCCGAGACCGAACGCTCCTCCATGCCGATCACCCAGCCCTGCCAGCANATGATGNCCACGATGAGGATGCTGAGCAGGGTGGTGAANATCTCCAGGCCCAGGCGCAGACGCTCGGGCAGGCGNGAGGTGAGCATGTTCACCCGCACGTGGCCCTTGACCTGCTGGGTGTAGGCCAGCCCCAGCAGAATGAAGATGGACAGCAGATAGCTGGAGATCTCCATGGTGCCGGGGATGGGCCGGGACCACAGGCCCCGGCCCACCACCTCGGCCGAGGTGAGCAGCATGAGGGGGATGAGCAGGAACATGCCCAGGTAGCACAACAGGCGTACCACCCGCCGCACGCCGTCGCGCAGGCGCGGATAGAGCCCCCTGTCCTGGTCCTGCGGCATGTGTCCCGCCCGGTGTTCGGTCCTACTTGCCCTGCAGCCACTCTGGAGGCACGGCCACACACCTGGTGCCGTGGGCCTCGGCGATCTTGCTGTACATGATCACCGCCTCCTTGGCTGGCTTGCCCTGCTTCTCCAACTGGGCCACCCACTGGCGGGTGTATTCCTGGAAGCGCTTGAACCAGCGGGCCTCCTCCTGGGGCGGCAGGTTGTAGATCTTCACGCCCTTGGCCTTGATCTCCTTGATCATCTGGTCGTAGGTCTTCTTGTCCAGGGCGTGGGTGGTGGCAAAGGGGTTGCCCACCACCTCCATGATGATCTTCTGCAGGTCGGGCGGGGTGTTGTTCCAGGCCTTGAGGTTCATGATCACGCCCTCGGACACGCAGCCGAAGGTGGCCTTGACCCCGTACTTGGCCACCTCGTAGAGCTTGAAGGCCAGCACCAGGGGCGGACAGGTGACCAGGCCGTCGATGGTGCCGGTCTCCATGGCCAGGTACACGTCACCCAAGGGCATGAACACCGGCTCCGCCCCCAGGGCCTTGATGTAGCCGGTCTGCATGCCGCCGGGGGTGCGGATCTTGAGGCCCTTCAGGTCCTCCAGCTTGTGCACTGGCTTGGTGGTCCAGAGGAAGGCCTGGATGCAGCCGTTGAGCTCCAGGACCTTGACCCCCTTGAACTCGTCCTTGAGCACCTTCTGGTACACCTCGTTGCCGATGTCCGCGGCCAGGGCCTTGCTGTCCACCCAGGCGGCCATGGAGAGCACGTCGGTGAGGGGGAAGCGGCCCGGAGTCCAGGTGGCGGTGAAGTAGCCCATGTCGGACAAGCCGTTCTTGACGATGTCGAAGTGCTCCGGTCCCTTGCCCAGGGCACCGCCGGCATACAGGGTGTAGGTGATGCGCCCGCCGGAGCGCTTCTTCAGCTCCTCCAGCATGGGCTTCCATACCGTACGCACCTCGCGGCTCATGGGGGGATGCCAGGTGCTGAAACGGATGTGGATGCTCTTGCCTTTGTCAGTCTGGCCGGCCAATGCCACCCCGGCCAGGAGAAGGCCCGCTGCTACGAGCCCCACCAACACGCCGATCAACCACGTATGTCTCCTCATCTCGAAACCCTCCTTGCCCCGTATGGGTTTGGGGAAAGACGCCCCTGCCCTCCCTGGGGGTGGCCCGCCCCCCGCCCGGGCCGCCGCGGCCTGGGGAGCGTCCTCTTGCCCGCCTTTTTTACCCTATTGGGCTTGACTTGGCGAGTTTTAAGCGCTACTTTAATTTTTAAAGTATAGGTAAACGAAACGGCCCGTCAAGAACTTTGTGAGCCGCTACGAAAAGGCACCCATGTCCACCCTGGGCAAGAAACTGCGATACCTGCGCCGCGCGCGGGGGCTGACCCTGAAGCAGGTGGCCGAGGCGGCCCAGTGTACCCCGGCCTACCTGTCGCAGTTGGAGAACGACAAGACATCGCCCTCCATCGCCTCTCTCAAGAGGATAGCCGAGGTGCTGGGTGCCCGCATCGTGGATTTCTTCCTGGACGACATCGACGACGAGCCGGTGGTGATGGAGCCCAAACAGTGGCTCAAGGTGAGCCTACCGCGCTGGAAGGCCGACATCCGCCAGATGGTGCGGCGGGTGCAGCACCGCCGCATGCAGCCCTTCTACACCGTGATCGAGCCCGGCGGAGGTACGCGGGAGGACTACTCCCACCACGGGGAGGAGTTCGGCCTGGTTTTGGAGGGCGAGCTGACCCTCAAGGTGGGTGAGGAGACCTACCGGGTCAAGGCCGGATCTTCCTTCTACTACCCCAGTTCACTGCCCCACTCCTGGACCAACGAGGGCAAGCGGCCCTGTCGCGTGGTGTGGGTGGTGACTCCGCCCAGTTGGTAGGCGGGCGCCGGCCGGCAAGGGAGGTTTCTGGCATGAGCGTGACTCTGGTGAAGAACGTGGGGTTGATGCTGTCCGGCGAGGTAGCCCGGCCCCTTCTGCCCGCGGACAGCATTCTGATCGAGGACGGCGTCATCAAGGCCATCGGCCAGGGTTTGGAGGCGCCAGAGGGGGCCCAGGTGATCGACGCGCAGGGCTGCGCGGTGACCCCGGGCCTGATCGACTCCCATTGTCACGTGGTACTGGGTGACTGGACCCCCCGCCAGCAGATGCAGAACTACCTCGAGTCCTCCCTGCACGGCGGGGTGACCACCTCCATCAGCGCCGGCGAGGTACACCTGCCCGGGCGGCCCAAGGACCCGGTGGGTGCCAAGTGTCTGGCCATCCTGGCCGCCAAGAGCTGGGCCAACCTGCGCCCCGGAGGCATGAAGGTCCTGGGCGGGGCCCTGATCCTGGAGAAAGGGCTCACGGAGGAAGACATCGCCGAGTGCTACCAGCACGGCGTGCGCGTGGTGGGCGAGGTGGGCCTGGGCTCGGTCAAGGACCCGGAGGAGGCCGCCCAGATGGTGGCCTGGGCCAAGGCCCGCGGCATGACCGTGATGATGCACACCGGCGGCACCTCCATCCCCGGCTCCTCGGTGGTGGGCCCCCAGGAGGTGATCCAGGTGCAGCCCTCGGTGGCCTCGCACATCAACGGCGGTCCCACCGCGGTGGACCTGGAGGGAGCCAAGGCCATCATCGACCAGACCCAGGCCGCCATCGAGATCGTGCAGTGCGGCAACCCGCGCCGCGCGGTGGAGGTGACCCGCTACATCAACCAGAAGGAGCAATGGGGTCGGGTGATCATGGGCAACGACGCCCCCTCGGGCACCGGCGTGGTCACCCTGGGCATCCTGCGCAACCTGGCCCTGGTGGCCAGCCTGGGCGAGGTGCCCCCGGAGCTGGCCGTGTGCATGGCCACGGGAAACACCGCCACCCTCTACGGCCTGCGCCGCGGCCGCATCCAGGAGGGCCTGGAGGCCGACCTGGTGTTCATGGACGCGCCCATGGGTTCGCCGGGCCAGGACCTGCTGGCCGCGCTCAAGGAGGGCGACACTCCCGGCATCTCTCTGGTCATGGTGGACGGCCGGGTGGTGGTGAGCAAGAGCCGCAACACCCCGCCGCCCAAGCGCAAGGCGCAAGTGGTGACGCCTTAGCCCCGCCCAAGGAGGAGAGTGATGGAGATACGCAAGCTGCTCACCATCGTGGAGGAGACCCACCGCGAGGCCGACCAGAAGGTGGACCCGCCCACCCGCAAGGCCGCGGCCATCGCCGTGATCAAGAACCCCTTCGCCGGCCGCTACGTGGAGGACTTGAGCCCCCTCATGGACATGGGCGAGGAGCTGGGGGGGCTTCTGGGCAACCGCGCCCGCCAGGCCCTGGGCATCCCCCCCGAGCAGTGCGAGAGCTACGGCAAGGCCGCCATCGTGGGCCTGCGCGGCGAGCTGGAGCACGCCGCCGCCATCCTGCACCCCAAGCTGGGCGCACCCTTCCGCCAGGCTCTGGGCCGGGGGCTGGCCCTGATCCCCTCGGTCAAGAAGCGCGGCGCCCCCGGATGCACCATCGACGTGCCCCTCAACCACAAGGACGCCGCCTTCATCCGCTCCCACTTCGACGGCATGACCCTCAGCGTGGAGGACGCACCCCTGCCCGACGAGATCCTGGTGGCACTGGTGGTCACCGACTCGGGCCGTCCCCTGCCGCGGGTGGGCGGACTCACCAAGGAAGAGGCCAAGTTCGAAGACGGCCTGCGCTGAGCCCCACCACCCGGAGCGAACACCCATGGCCCTGTTGCCCGAGGTCGAGAAACACTACGGCCGCCTGAAGCTCTACATCGGCGGCCAGTGGGTGGAGTCGTCCTCCACCCGCATCCAGACCACCACCAACCCCGCCACCGGCGAAGAGATAGCCGAGTTTCCCCTCGCCACCCAACAGGAGGCCCGCGCCGCGGTGGAGGCCGCGGCCCAGGCCTTCCAGACCTGGCGCCAGGTGGCCCTGCGCGAGCGCGCCCGCATCCTGTTCGACCTGCGCCAGGCCTTCGAGAAACACTACGACGTGCTCTGCCGCGTGCTCACCCAGGACCACGGCCGCACCATCGGCGAGTCGCGCGGCTCGGTGCGCCGGGTGATCGAGAACGTGGAGAGCGCCTGCGCCGCGGCCTACGCCATGCCCAAGCTCAACGAACACGTGGACCAACTGGCCCGCGGCATCGACGAGTGGCTGGTCTATGAACCCAAAGGCGTGTTCCTCATCATCACCCCGGGCAACATCCCCATGCACGCCTGGTCCTCCTTCGTGCCCTACGCCCTGGCCGCAGGATGTACCGTGGTGGTCAGCCCCAGCCGCCAGGACCCCGTGGCCGCGGAATACATCTGCCGCGTCACCCAGGACGTGGACCTGCCCCCTGGTGCGGTCAACCTGGTCCACGGCGGCCGCGAGATAAACGAGTTCATTCTCCGCCAACCCGAGGTCCAGGGCGTGGGCTTCATCGGCTCCACCGCCGTGGGCCAACGCCTGTTCCGCCTCTGCGGCGAGCTGGGCAAGGACAGCTCCCTCAACGGCAACGGCAAGAACCTGGTGGTCATCATGCCCGACGCCGACCTGGACCAGGCCGTGAGCTGGCTCCTGCGCAGCTGCTTCGGCATGGGCGGCCAGCGCTGCCTGGGCTCGGACAACGTGGTGGTGGTGGGTGACGTCTACGACCAAGTGCGGGAAAAACTGGCCACCGCCGCCCGTGGCATGAAGCTGGGCTACGGCCTGGACGAGTCGGTGGACCTGGGACCCATGTGCACCGCCCAGGGCCGCGACAAGGTCCTGGCCTGGATCGACCGCGCCCTGGCCGACGGCGCCCGCATGGTCAGCGACGGCCGCAGCATCTCCGTGCCCGACTACCCCCACGGCTACTTCCTGGCCCCCACCGTGCTGGAGGGCCTGGACCCCCACGCACCCAGCGCCCGCGAGGAGGCCTTCGGTCCCGTGGCCGTACTCATGCGCGCCTCCTCCCTGGACGAAGTCATCTCCTGGCACAACCAGATCAACCACGACTACGGCCACTCCGCCTGCATCATGACCCAGAGCGGCAAACACGCGCGCAAGTTCATCACGGAGATGGAGACCGGAAACATCGGCGTCAACGTGGGCATACCCCAACCCTACGCCTTCTTCCCCCTGGCCTCCAAGAAACAGTCCTTCCTGGGTATGGCCAAGTCGCGCTACGCCTCCCTGCGCCTGTTCCTGGAGGAAAAGACCGTGACCGCGCGCTGGGTCTGAACAAACAGCCTTTCCCCCCACTCATCCCCCCCAACCTGGCCCGGGGAGGGGCTCCCCCACCCTCCCCGGGCCCTTTCCTTGATCAGGCTGGAACTCGGCCTCCGCGTGACTTAACTTGAGAACAGAAGACACCACGCGGAGAGACAACCATGTCACAGAGCATCCAACTCGTCTGTCCCGCCTGCGGCGCCCTCAACCGCGTACAGAATCAGCGCCTGCACCAAGGACCGGTGTGCGGACGCTGCCGCCAACCCCT
>MTPE01000280.1 GCA_002011835.1 Desulfarculaceae bacterium JdFR-95
CCCCCAGCCACTCCCGCCAAGCTGACTTGGGCTTTCTTTCCTTGCGCTCGCGGCCGAACAGCAACCCAATGGCCTCCATCTGAGGTTGAATCTCACGGCGGCAAGCATATCCCTCTGGCGCGGGGCTGTAAACCCGCAGGTGTGGTCTTCCCTCCTTCCCCGCTTGACCCAGGGGAGGCTACGGGTAAGGTTGGTAATCAGGAGCTTTTCTTGTCAGCGAGGTGAGCACATGCGCGTGACGGTGAAGGTGGGCGGTCCCTTGCGTCGGGTGGTGAAGGATCTCAGCGGCGGCGAGCGGGAGCTGGAGCTTCCTGCCGGGGCCACGGTGAGCCAGGCCCTGGCTGCGCTGGGTCTGGATTGGGAGGCGGTGCGCACCATCATGCTCAACGGCCGGCCGGTCAAGCGCGACCGGGCCCTGGCCGCGGGCGACCGACTGGCCCTGTTCCCGCCGGAGTGCTGCCCCCTGGGCGAAATCGTGGTGATGTACGCCCACCGGCCGCCCGGCGCCTGAAGGAAGCCCGGCCCGCCGGTCTCCGCCTCTGGTAGGGCTCAGGCGCCTGTCTGGGGCAGGTCGGTCTCCTGCACGCGCAGGCACACCACCTCGCCGCGGGCGCACTCCACCTCCCCGGCCCAGACCGAGCACTCCACAGTGGCCTTGCGCCCGCTTATCTCCCGGCAGCGGGCGCGGAGGATCAACTCGGTGTCCAGGGGCGTGGGCCGGAGATAGCGCACCTTCAGGGTGCCGGTGACGTAGAGTACCGGGGGGGAGCTGCCCGGCGTCCGGCCTTCGGCCTCATAGGTGGCCGCGGTGGCGGTGCCCACGCTGTGGCAGTCGATCAGGCAGGCGATCAGCCCGCCGTAGGCCATACCGGGGTAGCCGTGGCAGTCCGGCGCGGGCCGGAAGCGGCAGACGCCTTCCCCGTCCTGCCAGAGGGTCTGGATGTGCAGCCCCCGGGGATGGTCCGGTCCGCAGCCGAAACAGACCCGCAAACGTGGCGGGTAGTATTCCTGGACCGGACGGCTCATGGCTGGCGGAGGAACTCGATCAGCACGGGGTTGACCTCCTGGGGCTTCTCGTACTGGGGCAGGTGTCCGGCCTGGTCCACCAGGTAGAGCTTGGCCTGGGGGATGGCGGCCTTGACCAGGCGGGCGTTGGCCGGGGGGATGACCTTGTCCTGCTTGCCCCAGAACAACAGCACCGGCTTGCCGCTCTTGCCCACGGCGCGGAAGGCGGCCTGTTGGTTGCACAGGTCGAAGTGGCGCAGGTTGGAGATCATGGCCCGCTGGTAGCCCTTGTATTCGAGCTGGGCGCGGAACTTGTCGCGGAAGTGCGGCACTATGCTCTGGTCGTAGAAGGTCTCCTTCATCTTGGAGAGCAACACGGCGCGTCCCGCCACGCGCATGAGCCACTCGCCCACCACCGGCAGGCGCACCAGGCGGGCCAGGAAAGGCAGGGGCAGGGGGAATCCGGCCGGGTCCACCAGGACCAGGCGGCGCACCTTGTCGGGGTGTTTGGCGGTGTACAGCACCACGATGGCCCCGCCCATGGACAGGCCCACCAGGTCCACCGGGGTGGGCAGGCCCAGGGCGTCGATCAGCTCGTCGAGCTGGCGCACGTAGAGGTCTTCGTCGTAGTCCACCCTTGGCCGGTCGGAGTAGCCGATGCCGTAGAGGTCGTAGCGCAGGACGGTGAAGCCGGCCTTGACCAAAGCGGGATAGGTGCGGTCCCAGACGAACATGGGAGTGGAGAAGCCGTGCACCAGGACCACGGGTGTGCCCTGGCCCTGATGGAGCTGGTAGCGGGTGTAGCCCAGGGAGAGGCGGATGAACTGACCGGGGAGACGGCTTCGGGTCNGTTGGTCCAGGGTGAGGGTCTCGGTGTCGAAGGCCATGTACACTCCCCCTAGGACCACCGCCACGATGGCCGCCAGGGCCAGCCAGCGGCGCAGGCGATTAGCTCGGGCCATGCTTTCCTCCTTGTCCTGCCATGACCGTGTCGTGGTTGCCGGCCGTCTCCCCGCGCATGGTGACCACCCGCTGGGGGAAGGGGATCTCGATGCCGGCCTCGCCCAGCTTCTTGTGGATGTTGCGGTTCATCTCGTGCAGGACCCGTCCCCGGTCGGCGGGGTCGCGCACCCAGGCCAGGACCTGGTAGATCAGGGCCGAGTCCCCGAACTGGCGGAAGCGCACCCGGGGGGCNGGNTCGGACAGGATCTCGGGTATGCCCTCCAGGGCCTCCAGGAGCTTGGCCTCCACCAGGTCCAGGTCNGAGTCGTAGGCCACGCCCACGGTGGCNCGCACGCGNTAGCGGGGCACCTGGCCGCTCTCGTTGATGATCTTGGCGTTGGCCATCACCGCGTTGGGCACGGTGATGAGCACGTCGTCGCGGGTGAGGATGCGGGTGGAGCGCACGCCGATGTTGACCACCTCGCCCCGCTCTCCCGACTCCAGGATGATGTAGTCCCCCAGGCGGTAGGGCCGGTCCACGAAGATGCTCACCCCGCCGAAGAAGTTGGCCAGGGTGTCGCGGCTGGCCAGGGCCACCGCGGCGGTGACGATACCCGCCGAGGCCAACAGGGGGGTGAGGTTCACGTCCCAGATGGCCAACAGCCAGAAGGCGCCGTGCACCACCAGGACCACGGTGATCAGGTTGTCCAGCAGGGGCAGGGCCTGCACCACGGCGTGGTCGGCGCGGCGGTGCTGGATCAGGGCGCGGAAGAAGGTACGCGAGGCCCGTACCGCCACCCCGGTCCAGATGATGAGGAGCAGGGAATACAGAAACCGTGAGGCCAACGACTTGAGGTGATCGTCCACGATGATGGCGTGGGTCGCCACCACCGCCGCGGCCAGGACCACGCTGGCTTGCACCGGTCGGTGAAGCTGGGCCACGATCTGGTCGTCCACCCTGGTGCTGGTGCGGGAGACCAGGAAGCGCAGCAGGCGGGAGAAGAAGTAGTCGGCCAGCTTGGCCGCCCCCGCTGCCGCCAACAGCAGGGCCAGCCCCAGGAGCCAGGGCCTTCCTTCCAGCCACTGCCAGCCTTGCACCAACCACTCGGTGTCCATCTCAGCCGTCCCTTTCTCGAACTCCGGCCCATATTACCATGCCTGAAGGCCCGATTCTGCTATGATAGCCTGCGGAAGACCCGGAGGACGTACGGACATGACTCGCCCTGGCAGGACGGCTCGCGGCTTGGTTTGGGGGGTGGTTCTGGCTCTGGTCCTGGTCTCGGCCTGTGCCAAGCGGGTGCCGCCCCCGCCGGGGCGGGTGCCGCCCACTCAGCGGCCTTACACCATCAAGGGTCGCACCTACCATCCCCTTCCCCACGCCCGCGGCTTCCAGGAAGTGGGTCTGGCCTCCTGGTACGGCCCCGGCTTCCACGGCCGCAAGACCGCCAGCGGCGAGATCTACGACCAGAACGCCATGACCGCCGCCCACAAGATCCTGCCCATGAACACCTGGGTGGAGGTGACCAACCTGGAAAACGGGCGCAAGGTGCGCGTGCGCATCAACGACCGGGGTCCGTTCGTGGACGGCCGGGTTATCGACCTCTCCCGGGCGGCGGCGGCGCGCCTGGGCATAATCGGTCCGGGCACGGCCCAGGTGCGGCTGGTGGCTCTGGGCTACCGCCAGCGAGGACCGGCCGGAGCACCCACCGGCTTCGTACAGCCTGCTTCCTACCATACCGGCACCTTCACCGTGCAGGTAGGCGCCTTTGTCAACGAGAGCAACGCCTGGCGCCTGGCCGCACGCCTGCGACCTAAGTGGGGCCAGGTGTTCGTGAAGCGCTTCGACCGCGGCGACAAGGTGTTCTACCGGGTGCGGGTGGGCAAGCTCCGCCGCCTGGAGGCGGCCCGGGCCCTGCAGAGGCGCCTGCGCGCGGCCGGCTTTGCCCAGGCCTTTGCCGTGGCCTGGTAGGCGTGGTCAAAGAGTATGCGGCCGCCTTGCCCGGCGGAAGGAAGCACGCCCAACGGCATAGCCGTCTCCTGCCCGGGGACAAGTGATCCCAGCCCCGCAGAGGCGCCGCGGTCCTGGCTTCAAGACTGGCTGTTGAGACGTTTGCGCAGCACCCCCGAGGTCTTGAACACCACCACCTTGCGGGCGGGGAGCTGCAGGTCGGCCTTGGTCTGGGGGTTGCGGCCGCGGCGGGCCTTCTTGTGTTTGACCATGAACTTGCCGAAGCCGCTGATGAGGATGTCCTCGCCGCTCTCCAGGGTGGACTTGATCAGCTCCAGGAGACTCTCCACCACCTCACGGGCACGGCTCTTGGGCATCTGGGTCTTTTCATAGACCGCGTGGATGATCTTTTCTTTGGTCAGGGCCACCAACACTCTCCTTGCACGCGCGGAAAACAGGGGCCGAACGAGCACAAGTCAGACACAAAGGGATGCGGCAACGCGCCCCCGGCTGTTAGGCGAATATGCATGCTCATCGCCGGATTGTCAACCCGTGGCAATGCGATTGGTGTGGCTTTGGCCCCTTGCGGGGTAAGGAGTCAGTGTATATCATTAGTGGCGTAGGCGTGTTAGTCTCTCTCAGCCAAGGGGGCGACATTGGTTTCGACGGGGGCAATTGAGGCCCGTTTGCTGCATGCCGGGACCCTGCCGGCCCGTTATCCGGTGGGAATTAAAGTAATCGCAGACGATTACGCCTACGCCGTAGCCGCCTAGCGCGCGGCTACCGTCCGCCCGGTCCTCGCCCGCGGGGCCGGTGTCGGGCGTCGACCAGCGGGCTAGGCCCGAGGCAGAGCCCTGCCGGCCAAGGGCCGAAAACACAGGGCGGGGCTGGCCGGAAATGCACCCTGCCTGTGGGGGGCATCGCCGGCGAGACGCAAAACACAGGCTAAGCATGTAGAGGCGCGGGCCGAATGCCTTCGGACGGGGGTTCGATTCCCCCCGCCTCCACCAAATTCTCCTGCTACGATTATATCTTGCATACCACCCCCGCCTTGAGGCATAATTCGGCGAGGTGGGCGGGAGTCGGGGTGCGCCCGCTCGGAGGCCGGCAAGAGAGCTGGTCAGGAGGACAGCATAGGGCTGTTCTCCCCTATGGCTTTTGTCTTCCAGAAAGGGAGAAAAGGCGATGAAGAAACTGTTCGTGGTGCTCTTGGCGGCCGCGACGGTGCTGGCGTTCAGCGTGCCGGTATGGGCTGCGGCCAGCCCGGGCGCGACCGTGACCATCAGCGGTCGTATGCTGACCGACATCGGCTGGTGGAGCAAGAGCGAGGAGCTGACCACCAGCGGTAAGGACGTGAGCACTTCCTTCGTGAACATGCCTGGGCATTCCTTCCTGCGGGCGCGTTGGCGCACGGCCGACGCCACCAGCGGTGGTCGTATCGAGCTGGGGCTCAAGAGCCTGCAGCCCACCGCCAGCGTGAGCCTGCGTTATGCCTACGGCTGGTATCGCGTGGGCAAGGTCCGTATCCTGGCTGGTCAGACCGACAACTGGTTCGGCCACCTGGCCTACCACCCCAAGCAGTACGTGGGTCTGAACAACAACGCCCACCTGCTGCTGTTCGGCTGGGGCTTCATGTGGCCGCACCGTGTGCCGCAGGTGCAGTTTGCCTACACGGGCAAGAGCTTCGGCATTCAGTTTGCGTTTGAGGAGCCGCGTTACAAGACCGCTCCTTCCGGCGCGGACATTTACTTCACCTTCCCGCGNATGAGCCTGACCGCCTACTTCAAGACCAAGAGCTTCATGACCCACCCTGGTGTGCTGTTCGTGCAGCACAACTTTGAGGGTGTGGCCAGCGGTCAGGACGACAGCTTCAACACCTGGGCGTTCGTGCTTCCGATCAAGTTCACCGCGGGTGCTTTCACTCTGAAGTTCCAGGGTCACTATGGCGTGAACATCGCCACNGAGATTCCGTTCTATCCCAGCCTGACCGGTCCGGTTCAGAAGGCCGACGGCAAGTATGAGGACACCACCACTTTGGGCGGCATGATTGCCGTGGAGTACAAGGTGGGTGCTCTGACGGTGACCGGTGGTTTCGGTTACGAGAAGTTCCAGAACGACGAGTGGAAGGACACGCTGGGTTACAAGAACGACGANCAGGTGCGTAAGGCCTACTTTGTGGCGGTGCCGTACCAGGTTAACAAGTACTTTGGCATCCACCCCGAGTTTGCCTACTATGACTACGGCGACGATCCTTCCACGGGTCAGGATGCCGGCAACGAGTGGATGCTGGGCGTGCAGTTCCGCTTCATCTTCTAGTCGCGCGCCGATCTGACCTCCAAAGGCACCCCAGGGGCCGGTCCGAGAGGGCCGGCCCCTTTTGTGTGTGCACGACAGTGGGGTTTGGCCGAGGGCGTAACCCCAAGTACCCAGGGACCGGCTCGCAAGAGGCCAACCCACCGCTCTTGGAACGGACGAGGGCGGGGGTCAGCCTGCCCATCCCTCTTTCTTCCCGCCGCGAGCGGGCGCCGGGAGACACCAGGGTGAGGCTCTCCAGGGCGGCCGGCAGGAGGACGAGGAGAAAGGCCGGGGCACTCCCCTCTTGGCCGAGGGCGGGCGTGATGCTATGTTGCCGNNAGGGAGGAAGCGACCATGCCGCGAGTGTGCTTTTGGTGGCTGCTGTTGGTGCTGTTGTTGCCTGCGGCTGCCTTTGGGGCAGGGTTGGCGCCGGGGGGGCGGGTGGTGGTGGGGGGGCGTATGATCACCGATCTGGGCTGGTGGCAGCGTCAGGCCCCTTTGACCCGCGGTGGCCGCGAGGCGGTGGGGGGTGTGTTCCTGGACCTGCCGCGTCATTCTTTCCTGCGTCTGCGCTGGCGCCGGGCCGCGGCTGGCGTGGGCGGGGTGGTGGAGCTGGGGCTGGGCTCCAGCCAGCCCGCCACCCGGGTGAGTCTGCGCCACGCCTACGGCTGGTGGCAGGGCGGGGGGTGGCGCCTGGTGGTGGGGCACACGGCCAGCTGGTTCGGGGGGCTGGCCTTCCGGCCCCGGCAGTCCCTGGGGTGGCAGGAGGCGGATCACCTCTACCTGTGGGGTTGGGGGTTCCTCTGGCCGGGGCGCACCACCCAGGTGCAGGTCACCCGTCTGGGTGAGGGCTGGGGCCTGCAGTTGGCCTTGGCCGAGCCCCGCTACCAGACCGCGCCTCAGGACGCCGACCCCTACTTCTACCTGCCGCGGATCTCCTTCTCTGCCCGTCTGGCCTGGGGTGGCCTGGAGCTGCTTCCCGGAGCGAGTTGGGTGCGCCACGCCTACCAGGGCGGGGCCGCGGGGCTGGACGACCACTTCGACACCTGGGCCGTGGTGCTGCCGCTGCGCTGGAGTCGGGGGGCGCTGGCCCTCAAGGCCCAGCTCCACTACGGGGTCAACTTCTACGGGGAGTACGTGGGCTGGCCGGTGTGGGCCGGGGTGTTCTTCCGGCCCGACGGTACGGCGGTGGACACCGAGGTGTGGGGCGGTTTCTTGTCGGTAGAGTACGCCCTGGGTGCGGTCACCCTCTGTGTGGGCTACGGCCGGGAGGAGATGGGCAACGACGCCTGGCAGGGGTCCCTGGGCTATGCACGGGGTCGGGCGGTCCGCCAGGGGTGGTTTCTGGCCCTGCCCTGGCGGGTGGGGCCCTGGCTGGCCCTGCAGCCGGAGTTGGCGTGGTACGACCACGGCGACAACCCGGCCAGCGGTGTCGCGGCGGGCCAGGAGTGGCTGGCCGGGGTGCAGGTGCGCTTCCGCTTCTGAGGCTCTGGGGTCGGTTTCCTCTGAGGCATGCTTGTGCTATGTTGGCAGGCGACGCTCTCCTTGGCTGAAGGAGGGCGGCGGGAACGAGGAGCTGGTCCAGACCACACGGGGAACGGAAAAGGAGGAGAGGGAAGCATGAGCAGGAAACTGTTTAGGGTGCTGTTGACCGCGGTCCTGGCGGTGGTCCTGGCGGCACCGGCGGGGGCGGCCTCCTCGCCGGGGGCCACGGTGACCATCAGCGGCCGCATGCTGACCGACATCGGCTGGTGGAGCAGGAGCGAGGAGCTGACCACCAGCGGTAAGGACGTGGGCACCTCCTTCGTGAACATGCCGGGGCACTCCTTCCTGCGGGCGCGCTGGCGCACGGCCGACGCCACGGTCGGTGGGCGCATCGAGCTGGGGCTCAAGAGCCTGCAGCCCACGGCCAGCGTGAGCCTGCGCTATGCCTACGGCTGGTATCGTTACGGCCGCTGCCGCCTGCTGGTGGGCCAGACCGACAACTGGTTCGGTTCCCTGGCCTACCATCCCAAGCAGTACGTGGGCCTGAACAACAACGCCCACCTGCTGTTGTTCGGCTGGGGTTTCCTCTGGCCCCACCGCGTGCCCCAGGTGCAGTTCTCCCTGATCGAGAAGAGCTGGGGCCTGCAGTTGGCCCTGGAGGAGCCGCGGGTGAAGACCCCCTTCTTCGGCAGCGACATATACTTCACCCTGCCGCGCGTCTCGCTGACCGCCTACTT
>MTPE01000428.1 GCA_002011835.1 Desulfarculaceae bacterium JdFR-95
CCGCCGATACGGTAGTCGGGGGACACCAAGCCGGCGCCGGATTCATAGACCCCGGGCCAGGGGGCGCTGCGGTAGAGGTTGACCAGGCCGACTACTTTGCCGTGTGGATCGCGGGCCACGGCGGGGATGATCTCGTCGCGGGCGAAGGCTTGGCGCAGGGCGTCGGGCTGGTAGTACACCTTGATGGGGTAGCCGTCGCCGTAGACTGCGCGGAACAACTCGGCGATGTCTTCGGCGTCCTCGGGGCGAAAGGTGTCTATGGTGAGTGTGGCGACTTTTGCTTCGTTTGGTTCGTGGCTCATTTCCACCATCCCAGTTCTTCGATGCGTTGGAATATAGCCTGTGCGGTCAGGGCGTGGCCTTTCGGGCGCCAGTGGCCCACGTCCAGGTAGAGTTCATAGCGGCGGGGATGGCTCCAGAACCGGTGGGACAGGTCCAGGGCGGGCAGGTCCAGCTCGGGGGCGAACTCCTCCACCCAGTAGCGGAAGAACTCCAGGACGTAACGGCCGTTGGTTTCCAGGCTTTCGCGGGCGTTGCTCTGGATGGCCTCGCAGGCGCGCAGTCCTTCGGGGCCGATGTGGGGGTCATAGGCCATGGCCAGGTTCATGATCAGGACGCGAATACCTTGTTTCTGGGCCAGGGAGACGATGGCGCGTGCGTTCTCCAGGATGGTGGCCTGGCACTGTTCCTGGAGGAAGACGTTGTCCTTGGCCTCGAAGCCCTTGCGCTCGGTGAGTGCGCGGCGGTGGGCGAGGAAGTAGATGCAGGAGGAGAGCAGGGGTTTCTTCCACCAGGGGGTGCCTCTGCGCTGGGCCATGATGAATTCCCAGGGCCAGGGTGCACCGGGCTGCCATTTACGGCCCATGACGTAGGCCTGGGTGAGGTCGTTGGCGCCCATTTGCAGCACCAGGATCTTGGGTCGGGTGTGGACCAAGGTGGTCTCCCACCAGTGGCGATACTGCACCGCGTTGTAGCCCGGCACGCCGGCGTTGAGTACCTCCCAGCCGCCGTAGCCGGTCTGGGCCAGCATGTGCTCCAGGCGGATGGACCACAGGTCACGTTCCCGGGGCAGTTTGGCGCCGAAGATGGAGGACTCGCCCATCACCAGTATGCGGCGTTTCACTCCGTCGGGGGCGGGTTGGGGGCCGCGCAGGCCGAAGCGGTTGATGTTGACTTTGGGCGAGGAGAAGTTGGGGCGGAAGGCGAAGTAGAGGGGTGGGTCGCGCTTCTCGATGAACTGGTCGTAGGGATACTCGCCGATGTGGCGGTTCTGGAAGGGGACCTGGAAGTATGCCTTGTGATAGGCGCGGGCTCCGGCCTCGGCCGCGGCCAGGGCGCCGCCCAGGGCAGGGAATAGCCACCACCAGCTCATCGTGACCTCCTTGGCAGCGGTCGATTATCAGGTTCCGGCCGGTCTGGGGTAGCGGTGCCGCAAGATCAGCCACAGGGCCAGGGTCACCGCCAAGCATAGTCCGGCACACGCCAAAAACAAAGCTCCGAAACCAACTCCTCCGATCAGCACTCCGCCCAGGAGCGGGCCCAGCATGAATCCGCCCTGGAAGGATTCCATGGCCAGGTTGGTGTTGAGGGCGCGCAGTCGGGGAGGGGAGAGCTCGAAGACCATGGCGTTGACCACGGGCATGAGCAGACCCCATCCCAGGCCGTAGGCCGTGGCCACCAGGAGGAGGCTCACCTCGCCGTGGGTGAGGGTCAGGGCCAGGAGGCAGGCGCTCAGCCACAGTCCTGCCAGCAGCATGACCGCGGGTTTGCTGGTGCGGTCGGTCCAAGGGCCCAACAGCAGGCGGGCGGCGATCTCGGCCAGGGTGGCGAAGGTGAAGAACAGCCCTGCGCCGGCGATCCCCCGGCTGCGGGCGAAGCCCTCCACGAAGTAGAACACGGCGGAGAAGCAGGCGATGAGGAACAGGTAGGCCACCAACAGGCTGCTGATGCGCAGGTCTTTGAGATTGGCCGCGATTTCTTTCAGGCGCAGGCGTCCTTCGCCGCTGGCGCCGTGGCTATGGGTGGGTTTGGCCCAAATGAGCAGGGGGAAGGTCGGCAGCATGAGCAAGGCGGTCAGGGCCAGCAGCTCCATGTAGCCTCCCACCAGCTTGCTGACGGGGTCCACCAGGGGTGGCACCACGGCGTAGGGCAGCAGGGTCACCACCCCTATCATGCCGAAGGCCTGGCCGCTCTTGTTGGGGGGGATGCATCCGGTGAGGGCGGCGATGCCCGCGGTGCCCATGACCACGTAGGCCAGGCCGTGGAACACGCGCAGCAGTCCCAGGGCCAGGGCGCCATGAGCCCAGGGGTACAGCAGCAGGGCCAGGATGTCGCCCGCGGTGCCCACCGCGATCCACAGCCGGGCGTTGCCCGGGCGCAGCCAGGGGCTGATCAGAGGGCGCACGATGAGCACGCTGAGGGAGAACACGGCGATGACCAGGCCGGCCACCTCGGCGCTCATGGCCATGGCGCGCAGGTGGCGAAACAGCTCGAAGAACACGGCCATGTTGCAGAAGGCCAGGAACATGACCGCGTTCAGGGAGATGAAGGCCGCGGTCCACAGCTTCTGATCTTGTGGGTCTTGCTCGGAGGGAGGAGTGGCTGCGTGCATGGACTACTTCTTCTTCAGGATGTCATACAGGCCCGCCACCAGATCTTCCATGGCCGGGTGCAGACCGATGCTGATGCGGATCCAGTTGGGGAAGCGGAAGCCGGTCATGGTGCGCACCATGACCCCCTTTCGCATCAGGCGGCGGTAGGCCAGGGTGTCGCTCATGGGCAGGCGCACCATGAGGAAGCAACCCTCGCCGTCCTGGATGGTCAGCCCCAGGCGGCCCAGTTCCTCGTGGAGGAAGGCCTTTTCCTCCCGCACCAGGGCGCGGGTGCGGGCGATGTGTTCCTGGTCGTCCTGCAGGGCGGCCAGGGCGGCTTCCTGGGCCAGGGTGTTGACCGAGTACACCACGCAGGTGCGGCGGATGATGTCCACCACCTCCAGGCTACCGGCCAGGTAGCCGATGCGCAGTCCCGCCAGGCCGTACATCTTGGAGAAGGTGCGGAACACCACCAGGTTGGGCCAGCGGGGGATCAGCTCCATGCCGTCGGGGAAGGCGGGGTCTTCCACGAACTCGCGGTAGGCCTCGTCCACCACCACGATCTGGCGGCCGGCCACCCGCTCCAGGAAGCGCTCCATCTTGTCCCGGTCCCACCAGGTGCCGGTGGGGTTGTTGGGGTTGCACACGAAGATGATCTTGGTGCGTTCGTCTACCTGGGCCAGCATGCCCTGGTCGTCGAAGGCGAAGTCCTTCAGCGGCACCAGGCGGGCCTCGAAGCCGGAGAAGGTGGCCACCCACTCGTAGACCGCGAAGGTCTTGTCCGCGGTGATGATGTTGTCGCCCTCCTGGCAGAAGGCCTTGATCACGAAGGCGATCACCTCGTTGGCCCCGTTGCCGACCAGGAACTGGTCGGGGTGCATGCCGAAGCGCTTGGCCAGGGCCTGGCGCAGGTAGTACACGTCACCGCTGGGGTAGATGGCCGCACGGGGAGGGGGGAAGTTGGCGATGACTTCCTGGGCCTTGGGCGGCGGGCCCAGGGGGTTTTCGTTGTTGTTCAGGCGCCAGAGGTGGTCCACTCCGTAGAGCTTCATCAGCTCCGGGTCGGGCTTGGAGGGGATGTAGGCCTCGAATCCCTTTACGTAGTCCGGGACCAGTCTGTCCAGGTCGGGCTGGTACATCAGTCTTGCTCGTCCTGGTGCTGGAAGATCACCACGTCGGCGGTGCCGCCGTAGGGGATGATCAGTCGGGGGCGGAAGCCCACGCTCAGGGCGTCGGGCACCAGCTCGGCCTGCCAGGCCATCCCCAGATCCATGCCCAACAGGAGGTTGCGGAAGCCGTCGGCCTTGAGCAGCTCCAGGTGGCGGGTCAGGTTGGCCGCCGCGTCCTTGCCGTCCCACAGGGGGCGCAGGGTGACGTGCCCCTGGCCGGGATCCAGGTGGGCGGCGAACACCGAGTGTTCGGGCCGCGATTCCCCTTCGGGCCGGGTGGTCCAGATGCTGCGGGCCAGCTCCAGACGCTGGTAGGCTTCCTGCAGGAAGCCCTCCAGCTCAGGGTGGGCCCACACCTGGGCGCCGGGGTCTTCCTGCAGCTGGCGGAAGAAGTGGGGCCACTCCAGGCGCGAGCCGTCGGCACGGTGGTAGTCCAGGGAACCCAGGCGCTCGAAGTAGTCCGCCGGGAGCTGGGGGGTGGAATAGCGCACCAGGATACCCACCGCGGGCAGCTTGCCCACCTGCTCCAGGCAGGCCTCCACCACCGCCGCGGCCACAGGTGAGTCCTCGGGCTGGCCGAACAAGTAGGGGCCGTAGCCGTGGATCAGGGAACCCTCCGGTCCCCGCCAGATGAAACAGCCTCCGATGTGTCCGGCCTGGTCGCGGGCCACCACCGCCTGGTAGGCCCCGCTGGCCACCATGTCGGCCAGCTTGCCCGGCACGGCGAAGGCCGAGGGGTAATACTGGGCAGGATAGGACGCGGCCAGCAGATGGGAGATCGCCTTGATCTGCTGGAGGTCCGGCGCCTCCAGGCTGAACTCGGCCAAGGGCCGAGTGGGAGGCGGGGGGATGTCTTCGGCCGGAGGATAGGTCTTCTCCTTGCGGAAGGCGATGCAGATGGCGCCGTCGGCCTCGCGCCGGATGGCGAAGCGGTCGGCCGAGCGCGAGGCGATCAGAAGCCCCAGTTTCTCCAGGTCGCTTTCGTCCTCCAGGGACAAGCTGGAGGTGAGGTTGAACACGGCCAGGTCCACCCGTGCCGGGGGAAAGATCACCTGCAGCTCCACGTAATACCCCCCACTGATCACCTCCAGGCGCACCCACTTCACCTCCGGCGAATGCCGGGCCAGGTAGGTGAACACCTCCTCGGCCGACAGGGTGAGCTTGAGCGCCGCGGCCGCGTCCAGCCCCAGGGCCCGGGCCGCCTGTTCGCTGAAGGCCGTGACCAGGCCCGTGAAGGCCGCCTCCAGGGGAACCGTGAGCTGAATCGTCTCTGGCTGCATGTCGCGCCTTCCCGCCCACCGCGACCGCCGCCTGCGCCACGGGGGCTGTCGAACTCCATGACTCCGCTCGGGGGAAGGTGTCGCCTGTCCCGAAAAGGGCGCTCCCCCAGCCCTCTTTCCCCTGCGCGCTCCCCGGGCGCAGGAGAAACCACAGATTTTTTTGATAACATCGCTGCCATAGCGATGCAATGCAATTTGCATCGGCCTATTATCCATTTGACATGCGTGTGGAGCAGCCCGTATAGTTAGGTTGCAAATGCCCTTTCATCCCGCCCGCTTAGCATAGGGGGTCCAGGGAAGGGGCCGAAAGAGAGCGGTCCGGGCTCGGGCGGGTCCCTTTGGGGGCGAACGGCTGAGCGCCAGCCCCGGGCGGGAAAGAGAGCCTAGAGGACCCAAGAATCGGGTGCAGACGCAAACGATGGCCGAACCAGGACATACCATTCACCCCGTACTCACCCCGGAGCAGATCCAGGCTCGGGTGGCAGAGCTGGGAGAGCAGCTCTCCCGTGACTTCCAGGGCGAGGAGCCCATCTTCCTGGGGGTGCTCAACGGCGCCTTCATTTTTCTGAGCGACTTGGTGCGTCACATGCGCCTGCCGGTGCAGGTGGACTTCGTGCGCCTGGCCTCCTATGGCGCATCCACCACCTCTTCGGGCCAGATCCGCATCACCAAGGACTGCGAGCTGGACCTGACCGGGCGTTGCGTGTTGGTGGTGGAGGACATCGTGGACACCGGCTTGACCCTACACTGGCTGGCCGAGCGCCTGCGAGCACGTGGTCCGCGCCAGCTCAAGCTCTGCGCCCTGATCGACAAGCCGGAGCGCCGTCAGTGTGACTTGCATCTGGACTACGTGGGCTTCCATATCCCTCGCGGCTTCCTGGTGGGCTATGGCCTGGACTACAACGAACAGTATCGTTACCTGCCGGGCATCGGCGAGCTGCACTTCGGGGCCTCCGAGGGTCCGCAGGGTCACGAGCGGAGACCATGATCGTCCCTTGCCAGAAGTGCCAGACCAAGTTCAAGCTGGACGACACTAAGATCCCGCCCGAGGGGGCCTGGGTGCGCTGCAGCAAGTGCGGCGAGGTGTTCCAGGTGGAGCCTCCGGGCACACCGGAACCACCTGCGCCACCCGAGGCGCCTTCGGCCGAGGGCCTGCCCCCGGAAGACGACCTGGGCCTGGACCTGGGTTTGGAGGACGAATCCGAACAGGAAGACGCCGCCGCCCTGGCCGATTTCGGCCTGGAGGAGGAGACCGCCCCCGCCAAGGCAGGCAAAGGGCCGGGTGGCTTCTTCAAGGCCGTGTTCTGGATCCTGGGCATCCTGATCTTGCTGGCGGTGTTGACCCTGGGCGGCTTGGTAGCCCTGGATCGCCTGGGCAGTATGCCCCATCTGGTGGACCCCTTCCGCAACCTGCCTGGCCTGAAGCTGTTGCTCTCGGCCAAGGGCCAGCAGGAGGCGGCCCACGACAAGACCCTGATGGGTCCGGTCAACGTGCGGGGGTACTATCGCCTCAACGACAAGCTGGGGCGCATCTTCGTGATCCAGGGCCTGGTGGAAAACCGCCATCCCGGGCGGCGTACCCAGGTGCTGGTACGCGGTCGGCTGCTGGACAAACGGGGCCAGGTGGCACGGCAGGCGGTGGTGTATGCCGGCCCCATGTTCACCCCCGAGGAGCTGAAGACCCTGTCCCTGGAGGAGATGCAGAGGCGCCTGGCCGACCCCAAGGGACCGGACGGCAGCCTCTACGTGGTGGAGCCCGGCAGCACCATCCCCTTCATGATCGTGTTCGCCCACCTGCCGGACAACCTGGCCGAGTTCATGGCCGAGGTGGTGGGGTCGCGTCCCTACCAGATGGCGCCGAAACGGCCGGCTCCCTAAGCCGGGGGGCCGCCCTCTAAGGTCGAGGGGACCATACCTTGCTCAAGCGTCTGGGTATCAGTGTCGGTTTGATTGCGCTGATCTTGCTTGGGGGCGCTCTGGGCTACCACTTCATTGAGGGCTGGAGCTTCCTGGACGCCCTCTACATGACCGTGATCAGCGTCACCACCGTGGGCTACGGCGAGGTGCAGCCCTTGGGGTCGGCAGGCCGCATCTTCACCATGATCATGCTCTTCACCGGGGTGGGGGCGGTGCTCTACATCCTGAGTGCGCTGACCCAGACCGTGGTGGAGGGCAAGCTGCGCGAGGTCATGGGCCGCCGCAGCCAGTTGCGCCAGATCCGGGCCCTGAAGGGGCATTACATCATTTGTGGCTACGGACGCATCGGTGCTCTGGTCACGGACATGCTGCGGGAGAACGGGCAGAAGGTGGTGGTCGTCGAGAACTCCGAGGAGATAACCCGCCGCCTGGAAGAGGAGGGTGTGCTCTACGTCCTGGGTTCGGCCACCGAGGACGAGGCCCTGTTCGCCGCGGGCATAGACCGGGCCCGGGGGCTGGTGGCCACGGTGAGCTCGGACGCGGACAACGTCTTCATCGTGCTGTCGGCCAAGCAGATCCGGCCCGATCTGTTGGTCATCGCCCGCGCCACCGAGCCGGGGAGCGAACGCAAGCTCAAGCGGGCGGGCGCAGACAAGGTGGTCTCTCCCTACTTCATCGGCGCCCGCCGCATCGCCCAGACCGTGTTGCGCCCCTCGGTGGCCGACTTCATCGACCTCACCTTCCACAGCAGCGACATCGCCCTCCAAATGGAGGAGCTCAAGGTGGGCCGCGGCACCGAGCTGGCCGGCGTGGCGCTCAAGGACACCGGCATCCGCCAGAAGCTGAACCTCATCATCCTGGCCATCAAGAAGGCCGACGGAGATATGACCTTCAACCCAGGCGCGGACACGGTGATCGACGTGGGCGACACCCTGATCGCCCTGGGTACGCGTGGCTCCATGCGCAAGCTGGCCGAGCTGTTGGGTCACGGCGAGGAGGAAGGCTGAGCCAGCGGCCGAGCCCCGCCCTTGGCAGGCCCGCCGGGCTGTGTTAGTTTTCCCTGGCGCAGAGGCCCTCGTAGCTCAGCCGGATAGAGCAACGGCCTCCTAAGCCGTAGGCCGCGCGTTCGAGTCGCGCCGAGGGCACCAAGGATTTCAAGGGGTTACGCCATACGGCGTGACCCCTTGTCGCTTTTGGCGAATGTTTTTGGCGAATGTTTTTCGGCCTGCCCCCTCCCCAGAGAGGTGGCCTTCGAGGCCTGTGTGCGGCGGGATGTCCGAAGACTGCGTCGAAGAAGGACCTCACCCCGCGCGTGTCCTGGGGGGATCGGTGAAGAAGCCGTCGTTGCGGTAGCGGTCGCGCAGCTCACCCAGCTTGCCCTTGTTCCAGGACGACACCCGGGTGAAGTAGCCCGTGATGC
>MTPE01000427.1 GCA_002011835.1 Desulfarculaceae bacterium JdFR-95
CCCAGCCAGTCCGCCAGGGGCAGGGCGCGGTTTTCCTGCAGCACTTCCTCCAGGCGCTGTTCGCCGAACAGCTCGCCGGTGCGGCTGGGGTATTCGGTGGCGCCGTCGGTGAACAACAGCAGGCGGTCACCCGGGGCCAGGCGCACCTCCTCCTGGTCGAAGGGCACCACCCCGCCCAGGCCGATCACGGTGCCTCCGGCGGTGAGCTGACTCACCCGCCCGTCGGCGTGGAAGATGCGCGGCCAGGGGTGGCCGGCGTTGCTGTAGAGCAGGCGGCCGCTGGTCGGCTCCAACAGCAGGTACACCACGGTGAAGGTCTTCTCGAAACGCTCCAGGGGATACTGCCGGTCCAGCTCGTTCAGCACCGCGGCCGGCTCCACCGCGCCCTGTTCAGGGTTCCAGACCACGCCCGCGTGGGGCAGAAGGTTCTGGGACACCGAGACCGTGACCATGGCCGCGGGCACGCCGTGGCCGGTCACGTCCAGCACGTACAGGGCCAGGTGGTCCGCGTCCAGGGCCAGGAGGTTGAAGATGTCGCCGCCAATCTTCTGGCTGGGCAGGAACTCCCAGGCGAACTGGCAGGTGGGGCAGGGGGGTGCGCTTTGGGGCAGCAGGCTGCGTTGTATCCCGGCGGCGGCCTCCAGGTCCAGGTCCAGGCGGCGCTGCTTGTCCATCAGTTCGCGGTTGGCCTGGGCCAGCTTCTGGGTGATGGTCATCAGCTCCCACTCGCGCGCCTTGCGCCGGTCCATCTCGGCCTTGAGGGCCAGCGCCGAACGCACCCGGGCCAGCAGCTCCAGCTCGCGGGGGGGCTTGGTGATGTAGTCCATGGCCCCGGCGGCGAAGGCCTCGGCCAGGTTCTCGGGGTCCTGGTGGGAGGTGACCATGATCACCGGCACGTCCTTGGTGCGCGGGCTGGACTTGAGACGGCGGCAGGCGGCGATGCCGTCGGTGCCGGGCATCTCCACGTCCAGCAGCACCAGGTCAACCGGAGAGTAGTCGCCGGGACGGTCGATCTGCAGTAGGCTGAAGGCCTCCTTGGCCGAGGCGGCAAGGCGCGGTTGGCGATAGCCGCCTTTCTCCAAAAGGTCGGCGATGGCGGTACGCGCCAGGCGCGAGTCGTCCACCACCAGGATACGAGGATGGGAGTTCACGGCCGTCTGTCCTCTTGGGGCGGGCGGTCAGGGAACCTCCTTCAGGTAGCGGAAGAAGTCGCTGTCGGTGGAGAGGATGAGCACCTCCCGGTCGAAGGGCTGGGCGGCATAGGTCTCCAGGGTCTTGAACAGGGCGTAGAACTCCGGGTCCTGCCCGAAGGCCTTGCCGTAGATCTCGGTGGCCTTGGCGTCGGCCCGGCCCCGGATCTCCTGGGCCTTCTTGTAGGCCTCGGAGCGGATGCGGGCCAGCTCCTTGCGCATGGTGCCCAGGATCTTCTGCTTTTCGCCCTCGCCCTCGCTGCGGTACTGGCTGGCGATGCGCTTGCGTTCGGAGATCATGCGTTCGAACACCCGCTTCTGCACGCTCTCCACGTAGTTGATGCGCTTGATCTCCACGTCCACCAGCTCGATGCCGTACTGCGGGGTGAGCTTGGCCGCCGCGGCCAGCATCTGGCGGGTGATGATGAGGCGGCCCTTCTTGACCTCACGCGGCTCGCTCTCCAGGGGGCCGGCCTTGCCGGTACGGATGGCCACCGCCTCGCGCGGGGCGAATTCCTGCAGGGCTTCCTTGCCCCGCTCCGGGTCCCAGTCGGCCGAGCGCACCAGCTCCACCAGCAGGTTGGAGGAGACCAGGTCGCGCACCACCGAGTCGATGATGTCGTCCAGGCGCGACAACGCCCCCCGCTCGGTGGCCACGGTCTGCAGGAAGCGCAAGGGGTCCACGATGCGCCAGCGGGCGGTGGTGTCCACCCAGATGTACTTCTTGTCCCGGGTGGGGATCTGGTTGGGCGAGCCGTCCCACTTGAGCAGGCGCTTCTCGAACAGGTGCACCTGCTGGATGAAGGGCAGCTTGAAGTACAGCCCCGCCTCCTTGTAGGGGCCGCCCACCGGCTTGCCGAACTGGGTGACGATGGCCTGTTGCCCTTCGCGTACGGTGAAGAAGGCCGAAGAGCCCACCACCACCAGGATGATGGCTAGAGGCACCAGGATGCGTAGCGCTTTCATGGCCGCACCCCCTTTCCCTCCCCCACAGACTTCTTCAAGTCCAGCAGGGGCAACAGCCCCTTGACCGACTCGTCCACCACATACACCCCTGCGGCCCGGGCCAGTATCTTCTGCATGGCCTCCAGGTAGAGGCGGCGTTTGGTGACCTCCTTGGTCTGGCGATAGGCGGCCAGCATGTCCAGGAAGCGCTTGGCCTCGCCCTGGGCCCGGTTGATACGGGCGGTGGCATAGCCTTCGGCCTCGGTGACGATGCGTTTGGCTTCGCCCAGGGCCTTGGGGATCTCGCGGTTGTAGGCCTCCTGGGCCTCGTTGATCATGCGCTCCTTCTGCTGGCGGGCCTCGTTGACCTCGTTGAAGGCCGGCTGCACCGGCTTGGGGGGGTTCACGTCCTGCAGCTTGACCGTCACGACTTGTACGCCGGTGTTGTAGAAGTCCAGCAGCTTCTGCAACTCACGCTGGGCCTGGTTGGCGATCTCCACCCGGGCCAGGGTCAGGACCTCGTCGCCGTAGCGATTGCCCACGATGGCCCGCATCACCGCCTCGGACAGGTCGCGGATGGCCGCCACCCCGTCGCGCACCTCGAACAGCCATTTGTAGGGATCGCGGATCTTGTACTGCACGATCCACTTCACCTCGATCACGTTCAGGTCGCCGGTGAGCATCAGCGACTCGTCGGAGTAGCCGGTCTCGGTGAAGCGGCTGCGGATGCCCGGGGCGATGCCGCGGAAACCGAACTCCTCCTTGAACACCCGGCCGGTCTTGACCGTGATGGCCCGCTCGATGCCCAGGGGCAGCTTGAAGTGCAGCCCCGGCCCGGTGCTGCGCACGTAGCGGCCGAAACGCAGGACCAGGCCGGTCTCCTCCGGCCCCACGGTGTAGTAGGCCGAGGAGCCCACCACGAGGGCCAGCACCACCAACACCACCAGCCCCAGGCCCCGCGCCTGTTTGAACCCGGGGAACCGGGACTTGAGCTCGCTTACCATCTTGCCCAGATCGGGCGCTTGTCCGCCGCCCCGCGGAGGCGGGGTCCAGTCCATGGGCATAGGATGCTCCTCGTGTCGGGGGATGGCTCTCAAGGCTCCTGACGCCACGGTTGGCTACCAAGTGTACCAAGACGGGGAGACAAGGGCAAGAATCCCGCCGCCGAGGGTCATTCCACCGCCGGAGCCTCGCCGTGCCAAGGAGCGAACCGCAGCAACAACAACATACCCGGCACCGCGGCCAGAGTGCAGAACAGGAAGAACCCCTCCCAGCCCAGGGCCTGGGCCAGAAAACCGGTGGGGGCCGAGGCCAACACCCGGGGAACACCCATCAGGCTGGAGAGCAAGGCGTATTGGGTGGCGGTGAAGCGCTTGTTGGTCAGCGCGGCCATGAAGGCCACGTAGGCCGCGGTGCCCATGCCCGCGGACAAGTTCTCGAAGGCCACCACCGCGGCCAGCCCGGGCAGACTGTGCCCCAGCCGCGCCAGCACCGCGAAGCCGGCGGTGGAGACCATCTGCAAGAAGCCGAACACCCACAGGCTGCGGTTGATGCCCAGCCGCAGCATGAGCACCCCGCCCAACAGCCCACCCCCCACCGTGGCCCAGAAGCCGAACAACTTCACTACCGTGCCGATCTCGGTCTTGCTGAAGCCGATCTGCAGGTAGAAGGGCGTGGTCAGGGCCNCGGCCATGGAGTCGCCGATCTTGTAGAGCAGGATGAAGGCCAGCACCATCAGGGCCCAGGAGAGGTCGCTGCGGGTGAAGTATTCCACGAAGGGCTGTATCACCGCCTCCTTCAGGCTGGTGGGCCGGCCCAGGGGGGCGGGGGGTTCGCGGCAGAGCAGGGTGGTGACCACCCCCACCCCCANACAGGCGGCCATNATCAGATACACGGTGCGAAAGGAGACGTGGTCGGCCAGGATCAGGCCCCCNCCCGAGGCCAGCAGCATGCCCAGGCGGTAGCCGTTCACGTACAGGGCCGAGCCCAGGCCCAGCTCGCGGTCGGCCAGGTCCTCGCGGCGGTAGGCGTCCACCACGATGTCCTGACTGGCGCTGAAGAAGGTGACCATCAGCGCNGCCAGGGCGGTGAGCCAGGGGTGGGCGCGGGGCTGGCTGAAGCCCAGGGTTGCGATGGCGGCCATGAGCAGGAGCTGGATGATGAGCAGCCAGCCCCGCCGCCGCCCCAGAAAGGGCGGCAGGTAGCGGTCCAAAAGCGGCGCCCAGAGGAACTTCAGGGTGTAGGGCAGACCCACCAGGGCCATCAGCCCGATCACGGTCAGGTCCACCCCCTCCTGCTGCATCCAGGCCTGGAGTACGGTGATGGTGAGCAACAGGGGCAGGCCGCAGGCAAAGCCCATCACGAAGGCCACGGCCATGCGCGGGCTGACTATGGCCTTCCACCAAGACGACATGGGCTCTCCCGGGAGATTTGGGGGCAAAAACGAGGCGCCCCCGGAGGGGCGGTACGGAACAGCGACAGCGGGGGACGCCGGGCTACTTCACCTCCACGATCTCCAGGGTGCGCATCCCCCCCGGAGTGCGGAAGCGGACCTCGTCGCCCTCCTCGCGGCCCAACAGGGCCTGGGCCAGAGGGGAGGAGATGGATATGGCGCCGTTTTCGGGGTCGCTCTCGGCCTGACCCACGATGCGGTAGGTCAGCTCCTGGTCCGCCTCGGGGTCGTAGACCGTCACCGTGGCCCCGAACACCACCCGCCCGTCGGGTTCGGGCAGGGGGTCCACCACCTGGGCCGTGGCCAACACCTCCTCCAACTCGGCGATCTTGGCCGCGATCACGGCCTGGCGCTCGCGGGCGGCGTGGAACTCGGCGTTCTCGGACAGGTCGCCGTGCGCCCGCGCATCGGCGATGGCCTGCACGTTGGCCGGCAGNACNACCTTNCGCAGGTGTTCCAGTTCCTTTTCCAGACGCGCCCGCCCCTCGGCGGTGATCAGTTGGCGCTCCACTTTCTCAAGCCCTCCCCACACGAGCAATAGATTCCCCTCCAGGGAAAACGGGACAGCTCTTACGCTGTCTCGTCCCCTGGCGGCTGGCCACAGGGTCACGAAAAGGGCCGCCGACCGGCCCTGCTCCCTATTCTGTAGCCCTGGGGCGGGGTTGTCAACCGCACCGGGGCGCTTGTAGCCCCCCCGCCCCGATGGTATACTACACCGGCCCCGGCGGCTCCCCGCCGACAAGGCCCTGGGTTGCCAGGGAATTTCGGTACCGGGGGAGGCGGGAAGGGGCTTTTGTCTAGTATCTAAGTGGGGTTTGAGGTGAAAATCCGCCTGGAGGACATACCCGCCGAGGGGTTGGAGCTGTGCCTGCGCGATGCGGGGGTGCGGCCTCGGGAGCTGGGCTCCCAGGTGGGCAAGATCGTGGCGCCACCCCAGGCCAGCCTGCGCCTGCGCCGCGAGGGGTCCATGGTGCTGGTCACCGGCCATTACCAGACGCGGTTGCACCTGGTGTGCAGCCGCTGCCTGGCCGCGGTGGAGGTGGAGGTGAGTGGCGAGGTGGACACTGCCTTCCTGCCTCCCCTGGAGGACGCGCCGGAGGAGATTCGGCTCCAGCCCGAGGAGCTGGAGGTGGGGTTCTACCAGGAGGGAGAGATAGACCTGGCGCTGGTGGTGCGTCAGGAAGTGAGCTTGGCCTTGCCCATGGCTCCCTTGTGTCGGCCCGAGTGTCCCGGTCTGTGTCCGCACTGCGGCCGGCCTCGGGCCGAGGGTGCTTGCTCCTGTGCCGAGCAGGTGGTGGACCCGCGCTGGGCCAAGCTGGCCAAGTTGCAATTGGGCTAGAGCCGAAGCGGTCAGAGCGCGCCCCTGGGGCGCGTGTCTGTTTCAGTGTGAAGGAGCATACGAGACCATGGCGGTTCCCAAGCGGAGACAGTCTGCCAGCCGCGGCCGCAAGCGCCGCTCGCACGATGCCATCACCCTGCCCAACGTGGTGACCTGCCCCGAGTGCGGGGAGCCCCGGCTGCCCCACCGGGTGTGTCCCGAGTGCGGCTACTACAAGGGCCGCGAGGTGCTGGCCCGTTCCGAGGACTAGGCGCGGATTCGGCCCATGCGGATCGCCCTGGACGGCATGGGGGGCGACCACGCCCCGGCCGTGGTGGTGGAGGGCGCGGCGCGGGCCCTGGCCCAGGGGCCGGCCGACCTGGAGCTGGTGTTGGTGGGCCGGCCCGAGGCCCTGGAGCCGGAGATGGAGCGGGTGGGGCTGGCCGGGGAGCGGGTGCGCCTGGAGCCGGCCCAGGAGGTGGTGAGCATGAGCGACTCCCCCTCCAAGGTGCTGCGCCGCATGCGTCGCTCCTCCATCCGGGTGGCCTTCGACCTGCACAAGGCGGGCGAGGCGGACGCGGTGGTCAGTGCGGGCAACTCCGGGGCTACCATGGCCGTGGGCATGGTGGTCATGGGCCGCCTGGCCGAGGTGGACCGTCCCGCCTTGGCCTCGGTGTTCCCCGGCCTGGCCGGCCCCACGGTGGTGATCGACGTGGGCGCCAATGTGGACTGTACTCCCTTGATGCTGTTGCAGTTCGGCTACATGGGCGCGGTGTACGCCGAGCGGGTGCTGGGCCGACCCAACCCCCGGGTGGGGCTGCTTTCCATCGGCGAGGAGGGGGGCAAGGGCAACACCGTGGTCAAGCAGGCCTACGAGTACCTCAAGAACAGCCACCTCAACTTCGTGGGCAACGTGGAGGGCCGCGACCTGTTCAGCGGCGAGGTGCAGGTGGTGGTGTGCGACGGTTTCGTGGGCAACGTCTGCCTCAAGCTGGCCGAGGGCCTGGTGGCCACCCTCACCCGCGTGCTGCGCGACGAGGTGCTGCGTACCCCGCGCCACCGCCTGGGCGCCCTGTTGCTCAAGCCCGGCTTCCAGAACCTGCGCCAGCGCATGGACTACTCCAACTACGGCGGTGCGCCCCTGTTGGGCATCAACGGTGTGGCCTACATCTGCCACGGCGCCTCCTCGGCCAAGGCCATCGCCTCGGCCGTGCGCATGGCGGCCGATTCGGTGCGCGGCCGGGTGACCGAACACCTGGCCGAAGGGCTGGCCCAGTACCGCGGCGCCCTGTTGGGAGACGCCCATAACCACCACAACGGCGGCGACCAGCAGTGAGCGCGGGATCGCCTCTTACACCGGCCAGGGCCAGGGAAAGGCGCCAAGGCGGGAGGTGAAGGCATAGTCGATGACCACCCGGGAGCCCCGGCTCCCAGACCCAAACCACCACTACCAGCGCGAGGGAGGGTATGGACTACTTCCTGACCGAAGAGCAGGAGATGATCCGCGACCTGTGCCGGCAGATCGCCGAGGAGCGCATCAAGCCGGTACGGGCCGAGCTGGACGAGAAGGAGGAGTTTCCCCGCGAGATCATGAAGGCCCTGGCCCAGGCCGACCTGTTCGGCCTGATCATCCCCGAGGAGTACGGCGGCCTGGGCGGCGGCTGCATGGAGAACGTGATCGCGGTGGAGGAGCTTTCCCGGGCCTGCCTGGGGGTGTCCACTTCTTATGCCGCTTCCTTCCTGGGCTCGTATCCCATCCTGCTCTACGGCAACGAGGAGCAGAAGAAGAAATACCTGCCCCAGGTGGCCAGCGGTGAGAAGCTGGCCGCCTTCGCCCTCACCGAGAGTGCGGCGGGCTCCGATGCCGGCGCCATCCAGACCCGGGCGGTGCGCGACGGCGACTACTACGTGATCAACGGCACCAAGCAGTGGATCACCAACGGCGGTGAGGCCGGCATCTACACCGTGATCGCCATCACCGACCCCAACAAGGGCGCCCGCGGGGCCAGCGCCTTCATCGTGGAGGACGGCGACCCCGGCTTCTCCTACGGCAAGAAGGAGAGCAAGCTGGGCATCCGCGCCAGCGCCACCCGCGAGCTGATCTTCAACGACTGCCGCATCCCGGCCGACCGCCTGCTGGGCCGCGAGGGCATGGGCTTCGTGGTGGCCATGCGCACCTTCGACCTCAGCCGCCCCGGCGTGGGGGCCCAGGCGGTGGGCGTGGCCCAGGGCGCCCTGGACGAGGCCGCGGCCTTCGCCCGGGTGCGCAAGCAGTTCGACCGCCCCATCATCACCTTCCAGGCCGTGGCCCACATGCTGGCCGACATGGCCACCAAGATCGAGGCCGCCCGCGCCCTGGTCTATTCCGTGGCCCGCTACATCGACTCCGGGGCCAAGGACATCTCCAAGGCCAGCGCCATGGCCAAGTTGTTCCCCACCGACGTGGCCATGGAGGTGACCACCAATGCGGT
>MTPE01000002.1 GCA_002011835.1 Desulfarculaceae bacterium JdFR-95
CCGGCCAGGTGCCGGGCACCTGGCCGGGCCGGGGGCGGAGCGGGGGAAAAAGGCCCAAAACCAGCCGGCCTCTCCCTATGCGCCTCCCTCAGTACACGATCTGGATGCGGCCCAGGAAGCCCTGCTCCTGGTCCACGGCCTGGGAGTGGATCAGCACCGGCTGGGCGAAACGGTAGTCGAAGAAGTCGAGCATGCAGCGTACCATGTCGTTGACATACCAGTTCAGCCCCACGGTCCAGCCCCAGGCCCGGTCGGCATAGAGCGCCGGGTCCACCAGGCCGTGGTCGCGCCAACCGGAGTCGGCCTGGAGCCAATCGTAGCGCAGCACCAACTGCCAGGCCCCCCAGCCGCCGCCCTCGCCCCAGGAGAAGTTGCGCCGGGGCTTGATGGCCGTGGGCTTGCCGTCCTTGAAGCCGGCGTGCTCTCCGGTGATCATCCAGCTGGCCATGGCGTAGCCGCCCCACAGGGCCAGGTCGTAGGTGAGCCCGTCCTTCTCCAGGCCGTCGAATTCGGTGCGGGCCAGCTCACCCATGAAGGCCAGGGGCCCCACGCTCCAGAACAGCTCCCCGCCCAGGCGGCTGCGCATCCCGTTCTGCCGTACTGCCGGGTCCACCCGGAACCAGGTGTTGCCCGCGGCGGTGGTCAGCTTGCCTCCCCGCCACCAGTCGGCGGCGCTGGCGTCCTGGCGCCCCCAGGTGGCCGCGGCCCCCAGGTAGAAGTCCTGGAACAGACCACCCCCCCTCCCGCGCAAGGGCGCCACCACCACCCGGCCGGCCAGGTCCTTGGCGTCGTCGGTGTCGGCGGCCTCGTTCTTGCCGTTGCCGTTGTAGACCGAGGCGGCGTAGTAGAGACCGCCCCCGGCCAGGCTGCCGTGCAGCATGACCCCGATGTCCCGGCTGGGCACCAGGGAGTCGGCCAGGGAGCGCTCCATGGTCCAGATCCAGTTGTCCGAGTGCAGCTCCTCCAGGCTGAAGGGCTGCTTGAACTGGCCGAAACGCAGGCGGAGGCTGGGACGCCAGTAGATCTCCAGGAAGGCGTCGTTGAGCCCGGTCTTGCCCTTGCCCATCTCCAGCTCCACGAAGGCGCGGAAGTATTTGTGCCACTTCACCCGCGCCGCCAGCCGCGCCCGGCGCACGAAAAANGAGGCGTGGTCCCCGCTGTGGCTGGTGAAGGNCTTGGCGTCCAGTTGCAGGCGGCCGGTCAGGGCCACGCTGTTGACCCCGTCGCCCCGCTCCAGGGTCAGACCCTTGGCCGGCCGATACTTGACCCGGTATTGCTGCCGCCGCTGCCTGTCGCGCTCGGCCCGNTCGGCCAAGACCTGCCGGCGCAGGGCCTCGTACTTCTCTGGGGTTATGATCTTCTTCTCCAGGAGGATCTCCAGGATCTGATCGCTCACCGACTTCTTGCCCTCGACGGTCGGACCGGCCCAGGCCGTGGTGCCGAACAGCAGCGCCACCCCGGCCAGGGCCATGACCACGGCCACCCTGACACCTGTCCTGCTCCTCTCTCTGCTGGTCATGCGAGTCTCCTCCTATATCTGACATGGCATATGTCAAATTCGGCATATTAGTCGAGCCAGCACCCCCTGGTCAAGCCCAAACCAGCCCTGGTCACAGGGACAGCGGGCGGGCGCCCGGCCGGGGCGCATCCAATCGGGGAAACGGAGCCCCGAACCCCGCATCTCTAGGACGTGCTCAAATTGCTTGCCTCTCGATGGTGTGGGTCGCCGCCGGGGGGAGACGATCCTCCCGCAGGAAGGGCACGGGCAGAAGCACGACGGCGGCCGCCGCCGGAAGGTGGTGGGTGGCGCGCGTAGGGGCGAGCCTGGCGGGGGACCCCGACCAGGGGGTCCCTCCGCCGGCAGAGGCTAGGCGCCTTCCTTGGTCACGTTGTAGGTGAGCCAGGTGATGAAGCCCCAGAACACGAACAGGCCCAGGATGGCCTTGATGAGCTGCAGCACGAACATGGGAGCCCTCCTCCTCGCATGACGGTTCGGTGAGGATGATGCCAGAAAGAGGCGCGGCATGCAAGCACTGGGCGGTGGAGCGGGGGTTCGGCCCTTAGTCCGGAGGTATCGCCGCCCCGGGTCGCTGCCTGGGCCGCGCCAGAGGGGGGGACGAAGCCGGCCCGCGAAGGGGCCAGGTCGCCTGTGGGCCAAAGAGCGTTCCCCCCGAACCGGCCCAGGNCCTCACTTTTTCTTGGCTCGCTTCTTCTTGCCCGCGGCCAACTCGCGCAGGCGCTCCAGCTCCTTCTGTACCAGATAGTAGACACTGCCGCGGGGGTAGTTGCCGGCGCGGCTGAGCTGGCCCGCCTTCTTGCCCGTCAGCAGCTCCACGGCCTGCTCCACCGTGTCCACGGCGTAGACGGCGAAACGCCCGCGGCGGCAGGCGGCCACGATGTCGGGGTGGAGCATGAGGCTCTCCAGGTTGGCGCGGGGGATGACCACCCCTTGGCTGCCGGTGAGGCCGCGGGCCTGACAGAGGCGGAAAAACCCCTCGATCTTCTGGTTGACCCCGCCCACGGCCTGCACCTGGCCCTGCTGGCTGATGGCACCGGTCACGGCCAGGTCCTGCCGCAGGGGCACTCCCGACAGGCGGGAGATCAGGGCCAGGGCCTCGGCCAGAGAGGCGGAGTCTCCGTCGATGGTGCTGTAGCTCTGCTCGAAGGCCAGGCCCGCGCTCAGGGTGAGAGGACCGCGGCCGGCGAAGCGCTCGCGCAGGAACCCGGCCAGGATCAGCACCCCCTTGGTGTGGATGGGGCCGGAGAGCTTGCTCTCGCGGTCGATGGCGATCACCCCCTCCTTGCCCACCCCCAGGCTGGCGGTGATGCGGTTGGGAGTGCCGAAGACGTGGTCGCCCAGGTGGATCACCGACAGGCCGTTGACCTGACCCACGCGGCTGCCTTCGGTCTCCACCCGGATGAACCCCCGCAGGATGGCCTCACGCAGGCGCTCCTCCAGCATGGAGGCCCGGCGGCGGCGGGCGGCGATGGCCTTCTCCACGTCCGCGGCCATGATGGCCTGGTGGCCGGCCTGGCGGGCCTGGTAGTCGCTCTCGCGCACCACGTCCTCCACCGCGGCCAACTGCAGGGTGAGCCGCTTCTGGTCCCCGGCCAGCTCCGCAGCCAGCTCCACCAGCCGCGCCACCGCCCCCCGGTGCAGGGGCATCAAGTCATACCGCTCCACCAGGCCACAAAGGTAGGCGATGAACTCCTCCACCTCCGAGCCCCCCCAGTCCATGCGCCCGGCCATCTGGGCCCGGACCTTGAACAACTTGGGGAACTGAGGATCGTAGGCGTACAGCAGGTGGTATACGTAGCTGGGGCCCACCAGGATCACCTTCAGGTTGAGAGGAATGGGCTCTGGCTTGAGACTGCGGGTGACCAGAAAACCCAACTGCTCGGCCGGATCCTCCATGAAGGCCCGCCGCTCGCGCAAGGCCCGCTTGAGCCCGTCCCAGGGCAGCCAGAACTTGAGCAGCTCCAAGGCCGGTATCACCAGGAAACCGCCGTTGGCCTGGTGCAGGGAACCGGCCTTGAGCAGGGTGAAGTCGGTGACCAAGGCGCCGAACTGGGCCTGCCGCTCGATGCGGCCGAACAGGTTGGGGAAGGTGGGGTTGGACTCCACCACCACCGGCGCACCGGTGGTCTCGGAGTTGTCCACGAACAGGTTGACCCGATACTCCCGGAAGCTGGGCTGCTCGCTGGGTACGGGAAAAGGCAGTTGCGGCTGCTCCTTCTTGCGGAAGCGCTCGTGGTGCTCCACCACGTCCTCCCGCACCGCCTCCAGATAGGCCCTCACCTTGGTCATGTGACCATAGCGCTCCAGCAGGCCCTGCAGGAGGTCATCCACCACGCTCCGCACCACCTGGCGTTCCAGCTCCTTCTGGGCCGTCTCCAGCTCTTTCTCATAGGCGTTCACCTGGCGCAGGGCCTCGGTGACCTGGGCCTGGACCCGGTCGCTGCGCTCGCGCAAGGCGGCGCGCTCGTCCTCGCTCATCTCGCGGATGCGGTCCTCGGGCAGGGGCTTGCCGTCCTCGTCCGCCGGCGCCACCACGATGCCGGTGGGCTCGAAGCGCAGCACATAGCCCTGCTCCCGCACCCAGCGGTCCAGCCGGCTGAACACCTCGCTGCGCTGGTGCTTGAAACGGTTGGTGAGGGCCTCCTTGCGCTTGGCATAGTCCTCCGCCTCGAAGGCCTCGGGGATGCGCCGCTTGAGATCTTCCACCAGGCGTTCCATTTCGCGGGCGAAGACCCGGCCCTCGCCAGGGGGGAAGGCCAGGGCCTTGGGCCGGTCGGGCTGGCGGAAGTTGTGCACGTACACCCAGTCGTCGGGCGGGGGCAGCTCGGCCGCGATTCGCTCTACAAAGGATCGCACCAGGTGGGTCTTGCCCGTGTGTTGGGGGCCGTCCACGAACAGGTGGTAGTCCATGTCGCGCATGGCCAGGCCGAAGGCCAGCGCTTGCTTGGCCCGGGCCTGACCTACCACCGGCTCCAGGGGGCAGTCGGCCTGGTCGCTGGTGGTGAAGGGCACCTTGCGGGGGTCGAAGCGTCGCCGCAGTCGAGAGGGGGGCAGGGGGAGCAGGTGGTCCGTCTCCTGGGGCATGGATGCACTCCTTGCTCTGTCGCCAACTCACAAGACAAGGAAACCGCTGGTCATGGCCAAGCATAGCACACCACCGGCCCGCACCACAGGCAGGTCGCGAAAAGGCCGCAGTAGGCCACAGGTGGCTCTGAACGACAGGCAGGACAAAGGCGGGACGAATCAGCAGGTGCCGGCCGCAGCCGACCAGCGGGCCCAGAGCGTATGCCGGTACAGGGAGCTGATCAAAGGAGTCAGGTCGGAGCTCTTGGGCACCAGACTGAAGTCAGGGCCAGACCGCCCCTGCCGACGGCGGGAGCACAGGCCCACCACCGGGCCAGAGAACACCCGACGCAGGCGAGGCAGCCACGCCCTGGGCTCGTCCCCCACCGAGGCCAGGTCGGTGACCAACAGATGCACCGGCTGCGAACGCAGGATGGCCAGGGCCGCCGAAAGGCTGGAGCACACCCGCACCCGGAAGCCCGCCTCCCTGAGTTCTTCCTGGTAGAGCCAAGCCAGGGCAGGGTCGCGCTCGACCATGAGGACCTGAATCAATTCACACCCCCTGGGGCGAAGGGGTCCACCTCAAGGGGTTTAGTGTTGCAAGGGGGGTGCCAGGTTCTGTATAAAGATACCAGAGGGTTAGGCTTATCGGCCGTCCCGGGAGTGTCCGGTTTGCGACATATATTTCACTTGTGAATTTTTGGATATGACTCAAGGCCGCGTTTTCCTGGCAAACCCCGCCGGTGTTCAATTCTCGACATATGTCTCGTTTCCGACGTATGCCGCGACCAATAACTCCACCCCAAACCACTCCACACCGAACACCTAACCCCTACCCCCAAACAAACCACCACCCCAAATGTCCCGCCCCCATAGCTACCTGCGCCACTCCACCCCACCTCCCCCCACTCCCGCCCAAACCCCTGGCACACTACTTGCNTATTTAAGAAGCGAAACCAGGTAGCGAGGCCAACTCACAACCNCACGAGGGAGTGGACNATCATGCGGCGCAAGAGACGACCCAGAGTCAAGAACCTCAAGCCCGTGGACGTGGAGGCCTGGTTGGCCCAACACCCCGACGCCCTCATCGAGTGCCCCCACCAGCCCGGCCACCTCAAGCTCACTCCCCAGGCCTGCGCCAAACGCTACCTGACCGCCAACGAGCCGCGCTGGGCCAACATCGGAGCCGAACCCTTCCCCGTGTTCGTCTTCAAAATGAACCTCATCCCCTGCCGCAAGTGTAAGGTGGGAGCACGCATGGCCCAGCAGCACGACGTCAAGGCGGCCTGAACCAAAGCCACCACCAGCCCTTCGGGCATACACCCCCTCACCTCATCCCTTGGCCCGCGCCTCCCCGGCGCGGGCCTTCTTTACTCCCCCCACCCCATACCTTGGCCACCAGCCACACCCTGCGGTATCCTTGCCCCAACCAAGCCCAAACCCAGGAGCAACCACCATGCCCATCCTCACCATACACCTGCCCCACGACCTGGACCCCGAAACCTGCCAAGCCCTGGCCCAACAGGCCCGCCAAGCCATCTACCAAAGCCTGAACCTGCACCCACGCTTCGGACACGTCATCCTCTACCCCAGCCCACCCCACTGCCGCGCCGCCGCCCCCCAGCGCGACCCCCGCTTCGTGGTGGCCGAACTGACCCTGTTCCAGGGCCGCCCCCCCGAAGTCAAAGAACGCCTCCTGGCCCGCCTGGCCCAGCTCATCCAGCAACACACCGGCACCCACCCCGACGACATCTTCGTGGTGCTCAACGAAATACCCCGCGCCAACCTGGGCATACGGGGCGGAGTCCCGGCCAGCCGCGTGGACCTGGGCCACTGAACCCCGCACCACGCCCGCACCCCCAGGCAAGGCCGGCCCTGAAAGGGCCGCCCCCCCCTGCCAGGGGGGGCCTGGCCGCCCGCGGCGGCCAGGGCCTTGCCCGGGGGTGCGGGCTTGACCCGCGGCCCGGATCGTGGCAATTGACAGCACACGGCCCGCAAGCCCACCGGAGACGCTTCGGCTCGAGCAGGAGAGGAACATGGCGCGCACCCTGACGCAGAAGATCATTGAGGAACACTTGGCGGAAGGCAGCTTCGCTCCGGGCGAGGAGATCGCCCTCACCATCGACCAGACGCTCACCCAGGACGCCACCGGCACCATGGTGGCCCTGGAGTTCGAGGCCCTGGGTCTGCCACGGGTGCGCACCGAGCTCAGCGTGTCCTACGTGGACCACAACATCCTGCAGACCGACCACAAGAACCCGGACGACCACCGCTTCCTGCGCAGTTTCGCCGCCCGCTACGGCCTGTGGTTCAGTCCGCCGGGCAACGGCATCTGCCACCAGTTGCACCTGCTCAACTTCGCCCGGCCCGGCGCCACCCTGTTGGGCTCGGACTCCCACACACCCCACTGCGGCGGTCTGGGCATGCTGGCCATGGGTGCTGGCGGTCTGGACGTGGCCGCGGCCATGGCCGGCCGGCCCTTCCACCTCACCTGCCCTCGGGTGATGGGGGTGCGTCTGGTGGGGCGGCTGAGTCCCTGGGTGGGGGCCAAGGACGTGATCCTGGAGCTGCTGCGCCGGCTGACGGTCAAGGGCGGCCTGGGCTGGGTGATGGAGTATTTCGGGCCGGGGGTGGAGACCCTGAGCGTGCACCAGCGGGCGGCGATCTGCAACATGGGGGCCGAGCTGGGCGCCACCACCAGCGTCTTTCCCAGCGACGAGGTCACCCGGCGCTTCCTGGAGGCCCAGGGCCGGCCCCAGGACTTCCGCCCCCTGGCCGCCGACCCGGACGCCGACTATCACCGCGTGGAAGAGATCGACCTGAGCCAGTTGGAGCCCCTGGTGGCCTGTCCCTCCAGCCCGGACAAGGTGCGTCCCGCCCGGGAGCTGGAGGACGTGGTGGTGGAGCAGGTGATCGTGGGCTCCTGCGGAGGCGCCTCCTACGAGGACCTGATGCTGGTGGCCCTGGCCCTGGAGGGGCGGCGCATCGCCCCGGGGGTGGGGTTTTCCATCAACCCCGGCTCGCGCCAGGCCCTGGCCCAGATCGCCGCCACTGGAGGCCTGCAGCACCTCCTGGCCGCGGGCGCGCGCCTGCACCAGGCCGGCTGTCTGGGCTGCATCGGCATGAGCCAGGCCCCGGCCACAGGCACCGCCTCCCTGCGCACCTTCCCCCGCAACTTTCCCGGCCGCTCCGGGACCAAGGACGACCGGGTGTATCTCTCCGGCCCCCAGGTGGCGGTGGCCACGGCCCTGGCCGGGCGCATCGCCGACCCCCGCCAGCTGGGTGCGGCGCCGGAGGTCCCGCCTCCGCCCCCGGTGCGGCCCGAGGCCCTGGTGCCGCCCCTGGAGGACGGCAGCGGGGTGGAGATCCTGCGCGGGCCCAACATCGCCCCCTTCCCGGAGCTGGATCCCCTGCCCGCGGACCTCACCTGCACCGTGGCCCTGAAGCTGGGCCACAACGTGACCACCGACCACATCATGCCTGCGGGCAGCCAGATCCTGCCCCTGCGTTCCAACATCCCGGCCATCAGCCGCTATGTCTTCGCCCACACCGACCCGGAGTTCGCCCGGCGGGCCCAGGAGCAGGCCCCGGTGGCGGTGGTGGGGGGAGAGAACTACGGCCAGGGCTCATCGCGGGAGCACGCGGCCCTGGCCCCGCGCTACCTGGGGGTGCGGCTGAAGCTGGCCCTGAGCTTCGCCCGCATCCACCGCGCCAACCTGATCAACTTCGGCATCGTGCCCCTGACCTTCGCCGACCCGGCCGACTACGAGCG
>MTPE01000142.1 GCA_002011835.1 Desulfarculaceae bacterium JdFR-95
GGCTCATGCTGCGGAAGCCCTGTACCACCGCCACCAGGTCGTGGAACTCGGCCCCAGGGATCACGTGCAGCGACTGCACCGCCACCTGGGTGTAGTCCTGGGCCATGAGCCCCGCCAGGGCCTCCTCGGGCGAGAGCCACACCTTGCCCTGCTTGGCCAGCTTGTTGCGGATGATCTTGGAGGTGTAGGCCCAGCGGATCTCCACCCCGGGGAAGGCCTTGCGATAGGCCGCGTCGATCCGGGTGAAGATCTTCTGGGCGCGGGGGATGCTGGTGCCGAAGGTCACCAGCAGGATGGCCCGCTTGCTGGGCTTCTCCTTGCCGTGGCCGCCGGCCAGAGCCAGCCCCGGCAGGGCCAACAGCCCGCACAGGAGGATCGACAGCAGACAGCCGCGCCAGGAAAAGAAGGTCGATTGGAGCATCGCACATCTCCTCCTCTCCCGGGGCCCACGAAAAAAGACCCCGGGAGATTTCTTCCCGAGGTCTGCACCCAGCTTCTTCGACCTTGGTGCCCTGTCAGCCCCTACCTCGGAGGCCCAGGGCGGTTCATGCGAGCTGGCAGGTCTTCTGGCTTCCGGGTCGTCCTACTGACCGCGCCTTCCCACCCCGCTTGGCTACGAGGCAGTGGCATAATCGCGGCGTTCGTCACCGGTCACAGCGGCGGGACCGCGACGGATTCTCACCGTCTTCCCTGTTAGGCCCAAAGCGGGCACCAGCTCGCCACGCCTATTTCTGAGTAGGCATTATTACCACGATTCGGGACGCAGGTCTATCCCCTGTCGGCGGAGTGGTGATTGCCTGTGGCCCGGCTTTGGCAGGCGGCCACCAGGTTCCGGCCAGGGCGGGGTTGCTGCCGAAGTGCAGGTGCACGTAGCTGGCCAGGAGGTTGCCCCGGGCGTAGGCGCGGCAGTCCGGCACCGCGCCCCGGCTGCCGCGGGCCTGGTACACGGCCTCCTCCAGCTCCGGGTCTTTCTGCTGGCCGCACACTTCGGAGTAGTGGAACTCGTGTCCCCGGGCCACGGTGCCGGCCGGCCCCAGGGGGGTGGCGCGGCGGAAGCGCACTTCCCGGTAGCCAAGGGAGCGCAGCCGCGGCAGCATGCGGAACTCCACCGGCAGCAGCCCCACCATGGGCCAGCGCCGACCCGCCTGGTCGATGAGCCCCCGGCCCAGGTACATCATGCCCCCGCACTCGGCGTAGATGGGCAGGCCCGCCCGGCCCAGGTGCGCGATCTGTCGGCGCAGGCCTTGGTTTTCGGCCAACTGGGCCGCGAACAGCTCCGGGTAGCCCCCGCCCAGGTACAGCCCCGTCACCCCCGGAGGCAGGGCGCGGTCGCGCAAAGGAGAGAAGAACACCAGCTCCGCCCCCGCCGCCTCCAGCCGCCTCAGGTTCTCCTGGTAGTAGAAACAGAAGGCGCGGTCGCGGGCCACGGCCAGGCGCACCCGCGGCCGGGCAGGGCAGGGGGCTCGCGCCTCTGGGGGCTCTGCCGGCTCCACCCGTGGCAGGCGCTGCCACAGGGCCTCCAGGTCCAGGGCCCCCTCCACCCACTCCGCCAGGGCGTCCACCCCCTGGGCGTCCAGGCCGGCCTCCTCGGCCGTGACCAGGCCCAGGTGGCGCTCGGCCAGGGCGATCTCCTCCCGCCGCGGCAGGCCGCCCAGGAAGGGCAGCTCCGGCACCAGGCTCATGGCCCGGCGCAATATCTCCACGTGGCGGGGTCCGCCCACCTGATTGGCCACCAGCCCCACCCAACGCAGATCGGGGTCGAAGCCGTGGAAACCGCGGGCCAAGGCGGCCAGGCTGCGGGCCAGGGAACGCGCCCCCACGCACAACAGCACCGGCAGCCCCAGCCACTTGGCCATCTGGGCCGTGGAGCCGGCCTCGTCCAGGGGGTCGAAGCCGTCATACAGGCCCATCACCCCCTCCACCACGGCCAGATCCACCCCCCGGGCGTGGCGGGCGAAGATGGCCTGGTTCTCAGCCCGGGAGAGCATCCAACCGTCCAGGTTGTGCGAGGGGCGGCCCGTGACCTGGGCATGGTGGCCGGGGTCGATGAAGTCCGGCCCCACCTTGAAGCCCTGCACCACCATCCCCCGCCGCCGGAAGGCGGCCATCAGCCCCAGGGCCAGGGTGGTCTTGCCCGCCCCACTGGCCGCTCCGCCTATGACCAGTGCCTTCATGCCGGGGAGTCTAGCACATCCNGGGATGACCGGTGCTGCCCAGGGGAGCCGGCTCTCAAGTATGCTCTCCCCCGCTCAACAGCGGGTCCGGCAGGCCGGCNTCGGNAAAGCCCTTCTGNCGCAGGAGGCAGGAGTCGCAGGCCCCGCAGGGCCGGCCCGCAGGGTCGGGGTCGTAGCAGGAGTGGGTGAGGCCGTAGTCCACGCCCAGGGCCGTGCCCCGGCGGATTATCTCCGCCTTGCTCAGGTCGATGAGAGGGGTGTGCACCCGGAAGTGCATCCGGCCCTCCACCCCCGCCTTGGTGGCCAGGTTGGCCAGACGCTCGAAGGCGGCGACGAACTCTGGCCGGCAGTCGGGATAGCCGGAGTAGTCCAGGGCGTTGACCCCGATGAAGATGTCGGCCGCACCCAACACCTCGGCCCAGGCCAAGGCCAGCGCCAACAACACGGTGTTGCGCGCGGGCACGTAGGTGGGGGGGATGCCTCCGGCTATCTCCTCCGGGGCGCGGCCCTTGGGCACCGCGCCCGTTCCCGTGAGGGCCGAGCCGCCGAAACCGCGCAGATCCACCGCGATCACCCGGTGCTCCACCACCCCCAAGGCCCGGGCCACCCGCCGCGCCGCCTCCAGCTCCACCCTGTGGCGCTGGCCGTAGTCCACGGTCAGGGCATGACAGGCAAAGCCCTGGGCGCGGGCTAGGGCCAGACAGGTGGCCGAGTCCAGGCCCCCGGACAGCAACACCACGGCTTTAGGCTTGGTTTCCGGCACGTTTCACCTCGTGTTCCAGTATAGCCGTTAAGGAGGGTGACACAAACCCTTGCTAGCGTGCCCAGGGTGGGTTTACCCTAAAATATGAATGTGCGTTCATAGTCGCTCCTGGTGCTGTCGGGGCGCCCGTTGGAGAGTCTGGGCGCCTCGTTGGCTTGACAGGCCGGGAGGGGGCTGTTAGCTTTTTAGTAACCATTATCAACTGGAGGCCACCATGCCGCTGGCCGGTAGACTCCGCATGACTACCCAGCGTCGAGTGATCTTGGAAGAGCTGAGCAAGCTGAAGACGCATCCTACTGCAGCCGAGTTGTGTCAGATAGTTCGCAAGCGCCTGCCCCGTATCAGCCTGGGTACGGTATATCGCAATCTGGAGGTCCTTTCCCGTGAGGGCATAATCCAGAAGCTGGAGGCGGGCGGCCAGCAGATGCGTTTCGACGGCAATGTAGAGACGCATTATCACCTGCGTTGTCTGGCCTGCGGTAGGGTGGCGGACGTGGACATGGAGCTTCTCCGTGGGGTGGAGGAGCAGGTGGACGGCCAGCACGGGTTTCAGGTGCTGGGCCATCATCTGGAGTTTTTCGGCGTCTGCCCTCAGTGCCGCGGGGGCGGCGAGGGCAAGGAGAGGCAAGGGAGATGAGCTGCAAGGCAAAGGGCGGTTTGAACGAGGTACAGAAGAAGATTCTGGAGGCCTTGGCCAGTGGCAAGGAGCCGTTGGCCAACAAGGACATCGCCAGTCTCACGGGGCTGGAGGCCAAGAAGATCTCCTGCAACATGAGCGCCCTGAAGAAGAAGGGCCTGGTGGAGAGCCCGGCCCGCTGCAAGTATGTCATCACCCCTGCGGGCAAGGCCGAGCTGTAGCCTGGAACTTGCCTGGGGGCCCCGTAGTCAGCATGGTTTCAACCAAGGGAGGTGAATGCCCATGACCAAGTGTGCGGGCAGCCAGACCGAGAAGAACCTGCTCACCGCCTTTGCCGGCGAGTCGCAGGCCCGTAACCGCTACACCTATTTCGCCAGCCAGGCCAAGAAGGAGGGTTACGAACAGATCGCGGCCATCTTCCAGGAGACCGCCGAGCAGGAGAAGGAGCACGCCAAGCGGTTCTTCAAGTTCCTGCAGGGGGGCGAGGTGGAGATCGCGGCCGCTTTTCCCGCCGGCGTGATCGGCACCACCCTGGAGAACCTCAAGGCCGCGGCCGAGGGCGAGCACTACGAGCAGAGCCAGATGTATCCCGCCTTTGCCGCCACCGCTCGTGAGGAAGGCTTCGAGGACATCGCCAAGGTCTTCGAGGCGGTGGCCGTGGCCGAGCGCTTCCACGAGAAGCGCTATCGCGCCCTGGCCGCCAACATCGAAAGCGGCCGGGTGTTCAAGCGGGAGGAGGGCACGGTGTGGCGCTGTCGCAACTGCGGCTACATCCACGAAGGGGCCGAGGCCCCCGACCGCTGCCCAGCCTGTGCCCATCCCCGGGCCTACTTCGAGCTGGTCTGCGAAAACTGGTAGGGCGAGGGGGGGAGACGGCCCGAAGCTGTGAGCTACGCCCAACCATCAACCGTCCATGAACAGGAGGAAGCTTGACATGGCCAATCAGAGACTGCAGGTCTTCAAGTGCGACAAGTGCGGCAACATCGTGGAGATGCTCGTGGCCAGCAAGGGCGAGCTGGTCTGCTGCGGCGAGCCCATGAAGCTGCTGGTCGAAAACACCACCGACGCCGCGCAAGAGAAGCACGTGCCGGTGATCGAGAAGATCCCCGGCGGCTACAAGGTCAAGGTGGGCAGCGTGCCCCACCCCATGGAGGAGAAGCACTACATCCAGTGGATCGAGCTGGTGGCCGGGGACAAGGCGTACATGGAGTTCCTCAAGCCCGGTGCCGCACCCGAGGCCACCTTCATGGTGGAGGCCGAGGCCGTCACCGCCCGCGAGTATTGCAACCTGCACGGCCACTGGAAGGCCGAAGGCTAGCGCCAACAGAGCCGGTATCCACCACTGTCTATACGGAGCGAGACCATGAAGAAGTACGTGTGCGGCGTGTGCGGATACGTGTATGACCCGGCCAAGGGGGACTCCGAGGGGGACATCCCGCCGGGAACCGCTTTCGAAGACCTGCCCGACGACTGGACCTGCCCGGTCTGTGGCGCCTCCAAGGACCAGTTCGAGCCCGAAGACTAGAACCCAAGGGCGGGGGCCTGGCCTCCAGGTTCTGGCCCCCGCCCTTTTGCTCGCCGTCTTTGGTGTCCGCTGCCGGGCGCTTCTGCCTGCCCAGGTCAGAGGTCTGTCCGTGCCGAGCTTGACGGCAGACGAGCCGGGGTGGCACCATCCCAAGTAGGTATCCCCTGTTGACAGCGAGGTGATGAACATGAAGCCGGTCGAGGTGAAAGCGGACGTCTATTGGGTGGGCGCGGTGGACTGGAACATCCGCGACTTCCACGGCTACTCCACCTACAAGGGCACCACCTACAACGCCTACCTGCTCAAGGACGAAAAGATCGTCCTGTTCGACACGGTCAAGAAAGGCTTCCTCTCCGACCTGCTGCACCGTATCCGCAACCTGGGGATCGAGCCGGAGGACATAGACTACCTGGTGGTCAACCACGTGGAACCCGACCACTCCGGCAGCCTGCCCGAGGTGATCGAACGCATCCGGCCGGAAAAGATCTTCTGTTCACCCATGGGGGAAAAGGCCATCCAGGCCCACTATCATCCGGGAGAAGCTTGGCCACTCACGGTAGTCAAGAGTGGGGAGACGGTCAGCCTGGGCCAGCGTAGCATCACCTTCCTGGAGACGCGCATGCTGCACTGGCCCGACAGCATGTTCTCCTACATCCCAGAGGAGAAGCTGCTCATCAGCTCCGACGCCTTCGGCCACCACTGGGCCACCAGCGAGCGCTTCGACGACCAGGTGGACACCGCCGAGCTGATGGCCCACTGCGCCAAGTATTACGCCAACATCCTGCTGCTCTACTCGCCCCTGGTGCAGAAGCTGCTGCAGAAGGTGGCCGAGATGGGCCTGGAGATCGACACCATCGCCCCGGACCACGGGGTGATCTGGCGCCAGGACCCAGGGCGCATCCTGGCCGCCTACGACCGCTGGTCCCGCCAGGAGACCACCAACAAGGCCGTGGTGGTCTATGACACCATGTGGCACAGCACCGAGGCCATGGCCAAGGCCGTGGCCGACGGCCTGGTGGATGGAGGCATGTCGGTGCAGCTCATGAGCCTCAAGTCCTGCCACCGCTCGGACGTGATCACCGAGCTGTTGGAGGCCTCGGTGTTGGCCGTGGGCTCGCCCACCTTGAACAACGGCATGTTGCCCACCATCGCCGACTTCCTGTGCTACCTCAAGGGCCTGAAACCCAAGAACAAGGTGGCCGCGGCCTTTGGCTCCTATGGCTGGAGCGGCGAGGCGGTCAAGCAGATGACCCAGGCCCTGAAAGACATGAAGCTGGAGGTGCTGGAGGGTGTGCGCCACCAGTACGTGCCCGACCACGAGGCCTTGGCCGCCTGTCGTCGCTTGGGCCAGGAGTTGGCCGCTCAGGCGGGCGGCTGATCTCCCGGCTGCGACCGGCAGCTCCTACACCGCCTTTGTCTCTGCCCTTTCCCGGCCCAACCCCAGCCGAAAAGCGGCGGGCAAAGGCTTTTTTTTCTCCTCAATCGGCGATTCGTACTTTAGAAACCAGCCCTGCTGCCGATCATAGAACGTGTAGCCCTCGCTACAAAGGGCGCGACCACAACCCTGTCCCTCTGGTATGTTTAATGCGCCTGCCCCTTATTGGCCTGCCCCCCAAAGGCACTATGGAGAGCTCCGAAGGTCAAGTTCTTGCTGAAATATCCTTCTGGTCTGGCCAGTTCCGCGACTCGGTCCTGGAAGAGCGATTTCGCCGCGATCTGTGGCCGCTGTGGTGGCGGCAGATTCGTACCGTGGGCCTGTGGGCCAGCCTGTTCTTCCTGCTGGGTTGGCTGGTGGACTATGGCGTGGTGGACGACCCCTCCCAGCGCTGGACCTTGTTGGGCATACGGGTGGCCTTTGCCGCCTTTTGCGTGGTTGTGAGCCTGTCGGTACGCCGCCTGCCCCATCCCTACCTCGCCGACTANGTCACCCTCATCGCCATGCTGGCCTGCGCCGCGGCCACCTGNGTGATCATTTTNCTCAGNCCTCTGGGGCTGTTCCAGCCCACCATGACCGTGTTCGTGATCACCCTGTGCTTCTACTTCTTCGTACCCAACCGCCTGGTCTTCAACCTGGTCAGCTCCTTGGCCCTGGGACTGGGCTTNCTGCTGGTGGCCGTGATCNATATCCAGCCNCCGGGTGAAGACCTGACGCTCATGGGCCTGTATCTGCTCCTGGCCAACCTCCTGGGGCTGGTGACCCTGCAGCGCCTGCACGTGTTGCATCGCCAGGAGTACCTGAACCTCATGGCCGAGCGGGAGGCCAACCAGCGCCTGCGCCAGGAGATAGAGCACCGCCGCCGGGCCGAGGTCTCGGCCCGGGACAGCGAGGACCGCTACCGCCGCCTGGTGGAGCTTTCCCCCGACGCCATCGTGGTACACCGGCGGGGAAAGATACTCTATGCCAACTCCGCCGCCCGCCGCCTGATCGGCCTGCCGCCCGAGGCCGACCTGAGCAAGCTTTCCCTGTTCGACTTCCTGCACCCGGCCTATCACCACCTGGCCCGCGAGCGCCTGGAGGCCCTGGACCAAGGCGCCCTACACCTGCCCCCGGTGGAGGTGGAGATGATCTGCCCCGACGGACGTACCATCTGCTGCGAGGTGCTGTCCGGCCCGGTCATGTTCGAGGACCAGCCCGCGGTGCAGAGCATCGTGCGCAACATCACCCTGCGCAAGCGCATGGAGCTGGAGCTGCGATACCTGGCCACCAACGATCCCCTCACCGGCGCCTACAACTCCCGCCACTTCGAAGAGCTCAGCCAGCGGGAGATGGACCGCGCCCGCCGCTACCAGCGCCCCCTGTCCGTGCTGCGCCTGGACATAGACCATTTCAAGCGCATCAATCTGCAGTGGGGGCACCGCGCCGGCGACCAGGTGCTCAAGGAGGTGGTGCGCCACTGCCGCGACATACTGCGCTCGCCGGACATCCTGGGGCGCCTGGGCGGAGAGGAGTTCGGCATCACCCTGCCCGAGACCGCGCGCAAGGAGGCCCTGGCCGTGGCCGAACGCCTGCGCCGCGCCCTGGCCAGGCTCAAGGTGCCCTGGCAGGGCAACAACATCGGCGTCACCGTCAGCATCGGCGTGGTCGAGTGCGCCGATCAGGACCAGGACATCCAAGACTGCCTGCGCCGGGCGGCCATGGCCCTGCAGCAGGCCAAGGAGACCGGCCGCGACCGCGTGGTGCCGGCTTGAGGAAACAGCCCCCGCCCGCCGCGGGAGCAGGGACAGACAGTCCCTGCTCCCGCGGCGG
>MTPE01000222.1 GCA_002011835.1 Desulfarculaceae bacterium JdFR-95
GCCCGCAGCAGGTAACGTCCGGGTTTGAGAACAAAGTGGGGGCTCATCAACAGGTACTCGTAGGTCTTTTCACTCTCGCAGCCCAGGACCAGGCCCAGCCGAATGTGCTGCTCGTTCACCGATTCCCAGAAATCGGCGGCGTGCAGGGGGCGCAGCAGCTCCGACCCCTTCTTCAGAAGAGGCATCTCTTTCTCTGGCGTGTGGCTGAATGGTAGCCTTTCTTTCAGTTGCGCCCAGCTATCGTCCACCTGGCAGCAGTGCACGAACATCACCGAGCGTCCGAAGCGGTCACATTTGATCTGCTGACTCACCTCACCTCCCTGGCGGTTCATCAACCACAGCTCGTTGCGGTCTCCCAGGGTGCAGGCGAACCATCCTCCCCCCAGGCTCTCCGCATCGTGCAGCCAGCGGCTGCCAGTGCTCATGCGCCCCAAGAGCCGGCCGCTGTTTGGGTCCGCAAACCAGACCACCCCCGTGGGAGAGTCGGTGAAATACAGCTCCTCCGTATCGGGGGTCACCCGCCCACTATGGCATCCGCGAAAGCCGGACAATATCTCCCGGTAGCGGCGTCGGGAGTCGAAGTAGCCCACCACCCCAGGGATCCACAGCGTGACCAGAAGCCCCTCCCGCCAGGGCACGGCACTGTTGACGTGAGTGGGTTGCAGATCAGTGGGCACGTAGTGACGATGGAGGTCGTCCTCCGGGCGCAGGCGATAGCCGCGGCCATAGCGCGCTGGCATGGGCAGGCGCTCGACCACGGTCTCGCGCTCCAGGTCGACCCCCAGAACTGCGTTGGCAGGGGCGCAGGTGAGCCACACCAGACCTTGNGGGTCCACGTGTACGGTATGCCCTCCCACCAGCCAGGGGTCGCGGAAGGTTTGCACCACTTGCATCTCCTGNTCCAGCACTTCCAGCCGGTCGGAGCCGTACACCAGCAGGCGGGNGCCGTAGAAGGTGGCAAACTGGACTTTGTAGTCAGGGCGATATTGGCGCAGGAAACGGAGCCGGGGACCGTGTCCGCCCTCGAGCACCTGCCACAGGGTGAGGGCGCCACCATAGGGGACCGCCTGCTCTACCCCGGGCAGGCTTTCCAGGGGAGGGAGATTCTGCAAGCGTCCGGGCGGAAAGCGTTGTTCTAGAGCGTTGANGGTGCAGCGGGCTTCCAGGAAAGGGCGGCTGGAATGGGTGACGCACAGCACTTTCATTGGCCAAGGCTCCTCAAGTCCCTTCGCGCCCGGATTAGGTGGAGCATGTCCTCGGGGAGCGATGTATGGGTGACCACAAGGCTTTGTCTTTCCGCCCGCCCGTTCTTTACCCTAATTCTTACAACCGTCCAGGTGCAGCGTATGCTGCACTCACTGACTCGGTCCCACTGGGAAAGGCAAAGCACCTCACTTCAAGTGAAGTGAACAGGCTTTATTTATAAGCAAAAGAATTTGGCCAGTCCAGGTGCATGTGCCGGTCTTCGGGGAAAAGGCTAGACCAGCCGTTCAAGCAAAGGGAATTCCACGTCGACGGAAAAGATGCCAGTGTTCAGGAGTGGGCAGAGAGTAATAGCTGGGTGCAGGCGGGGGCTCTATCCGCCGGGGAGGACGCAGGCCCTTGAGTACCTCCACTGCGCGGACTACACACTCTCCTGCGAGTTGATAGCAGCGGCTATACAGGCTCCAGACGGTATCTCCCTTCTGGATCGGCACCTCCACCTGCCAGAGTATGGGGCCGCCGTCGATCTGTTCGGTCATCAGGTGGGCCGTCACGCCCACCCGCTGTTCACCGTGGGCCACGGCCTGGAATACAGGAAACAGCCCTCCGTATGAAGGAAGCAGGGAGGCGTGGCGATTCAGGCATCCCAGGGGGGGCAGACTCAACAGGGGCTCCCGCAGGATGGTTGACACCGAAGTGATGAGCAGATCGGGCCGGAAGGAAGCCAGCGTTTCATAGGTCTCGGGGCTGTTGAGGTTGCCCAGGCGCAGCAGGGGCTTGCCAAAGTGGCGGGCGATACGGGCCACACTACTGTTGGCCACGCCCACCAGCGCCGGGGGCAAGTGGGCCATCACTCGCTTGGCCGCCACCACGGCAGCCAGCTTCAGCAAAGGGATCAAGCCCACATGGCGGAAGTTGGCCAGGAGCACAGGCAGCAGACCGGTCACTCCGGCCCGACCCTCCACCAGACATACCGCTTGTATCTCATCGCTCAGACCGGTCAGCACATCAGTACAGAAACGTCCGCTGAATATCCCTCCTTCTTCTATCAGCAACAGGATTCTCAGGGTGACGGGCTGCCGCCGATCTGGGGGGATGGCTTGCGGGGTCACAGGGACCTCACCTTCCAGCCTGGGATCTGGACTTTGATAGAGAGGCAATATGCCACGAGCTGATGGGCGCGGTCAAGCTCGCCCGAGAGGATCCTCCCCCACGCCTTGGGGGCCCGAACGAAGGCCGCAGCCCTTCCGCGAAAGCGAGCGGCGGATTCGAGAGACGACCTGCCCTGCTTGCGCTTGGTCCCTACAGCCACAATGGTTCCCGGAGGACTTCTAGGGTGCGGTGTTCTGGAAAGGAGGGGTCTCATCTCGGGCGGAGGAGCGCCTTTGAGCCAACAGGCGCCGGTAGCCACGGCGCCATCCTCCCCAGGGCCAGTAATAGAGCAGTACCAACAAGCCGTAGCCCAACATGGTGACATTGCCGATCATTTTGCTGTCACTCTGCTTGCGGTCGTAGCGCAGCACGAAGGGTATCTCCGCGAAGCGGCAGCCCAGGAGGTTGAGCTTGATCAGTTTCTCCAGGGTACAGGTAAAACCCAGCCCCTTGAGCTGAATGAAGTCGTTCCCGAACAGATCCAGGGCCGCCTTGATCGTTTCCCAGCGATAGGCCCGGAATCCGCAGGTGAACTCCCTCACCCCTTTCAAGGGGAAACAAAAGCGCATGATCAAGTTGGCGGCTCGGCTCAGCCAGGCCCGGTAGGCGTCTACTCCCATCTGGCCCCCACCCGGCTGGAAGCGGGAAGCGATCACCACATCGTAGCCTTCGGCCAGCTTTTCGAGCATTGGCGGTATGTAGCGGGGATGGTGGGTGTCGTCGCAGTCCATACGTACCAGCACATCCCCTGGCCCTCCCATCTCCACGGCGGCTTCGAACAGGTCGCGACTGGTTTCGCCCAGGCCGCGATTGTAGCGGTGCCGGATCACGTGCAGGGGCAAGGATGCCTGGTATTCTCTCAGCACCGCCGCGGTACGGTCTCGGCTCCCGTCGTCTAGTACGATCACCTGGTACTCCAGCCGGTGTTCGCGCATGGTACGGTCCAGGCGGTCCAGGAGAGGAGGCAGCGAGTCCTCTTCGTTGTAGGCGGGAAGCAGAACGTAGATCATGGGGGCAACTCCTCTGGAACTGGCCGCAGCCCGGCCAGAAGCTTCAGAAGCAGTCCTTTCGTCCTTCTATCCAATACTCGTGCCACAGGACGGCGTTCAGGATGGTCCAGAGATGGAAGCTGAGCCCTCCCCCGTGTGAGATCTGGCGTCGGAACAGCCCCAGCAGATACTCGTCGTCGAACAGGCCCATGCGCCGCAGGCCGGAACGCTGGTAGGCGGCCAGACAGCGAGGCCCGAAGTCGCCCTCCTGCATCCATTGCTCTACCGGGGCCCCGAAGCCCTGCTTGGGGCGGTGTATGATCTCCTGGTCCAGATAGGGTGCGGCGGCTTCCTTGATCAGATATTTGCCTATGCCTTGGCGCAACTTGTAGGATGGAGGCAGGCGGCGGGCAAACTCCACCACCTCGTGATCCAGGTAAGGTACTCGCGCTTCCACCGCGTGGGCCATGGTCAGTTTGTCCACCCGCATGAGCAGGTGCTCCGGGAGGCGCAGCTTGAGCTCCAGGTAGGTGATCTTCTGCAGAACCTCTGGTTTCACCAGTTCCCCTTCCAGACCGGTCAGATAGTGGCGTACCACCTGGTGGCTGTCCAGGGAACGGTGGGAAGGGGGCAGGAGACCTTCCACGGGACAGTTCACCTCTTGGCGGAACGGCCGGGGGTCGGGTGTGAGTCGGCGGCGCATGTCTCCCCACCAGCAGACCGCCCCTCCCCAGAACAGCTCCTCTCCCCGCCGGGCGCGGCGCACGATCTCGCGGTCCTCGGGGTCCAGTTTGGCCAGGCCCCACATCCGTGGCAGCAGGCGATACCACCAGCGCCGGCCCTCTCGGGCAGGGCGGTATACTCGTTCCTCTTTGGCGCGGTAGTGCTCACACCACCAGTATCCCAGGAACAACTCGTCGGCACCCTCGCCCACCTGTACCACTGTGGTTCCGCTCTGTTTCACCAGACGGGCCAGGAAGTAGAGGGGGATGCATACGTTGTCCGCTATGGGCTCGTCTTGGATCTGTACCAGGCGAGGCAGGAACTCACCCACCTCCTGGCGGGAGATGAGTATTTCGTGGTGCTCGGTGCGGAAGCGCCGGGCCACCCGCCGCGCAAACTGGAACTCGTTGTAGTCTGGGTGCCCCTGGTAGCCGATGCTGAAGGTGGTCACCGGCCGGTCCATGAGCTCACTCATCAGGGCCACGTTCAGGCTGGAGTCGAGCCCTCCAGACAGCAACACCCCGAACGGCACGTCGGACACCATGCGTTTGGCGATGGCCTTTCGGAACACGCGGGTGAACTCCCCCACCGCTTCTTCCAGGCCCAACTCCTCCTCTCGCCAGGTGTCCCGGGCCCGGGGGGCGCAGTCCCACCAGCGGCGGGCTTGCGCTCGGCCTCGATGGTCTATGGTGACCAGATGCCCGGCCGGCAACTTGAACACTCCCCGGAACAGGGTGAGGGGGGCGGGTGCCACCAGGAAGGTGAGATAGTGCCAGAAGGCGGTGAGGTCCAACTGGGGGCTGAACCGAGGATGGGCGGCGAGGGCCTTTATCTCGGAGGCGAACAGCCACTCACCCCGAGTGGTACGGGTCAGGTAGAGGGGCTTGATCCCTACGCGGTCCCTCACCAGGTGCAGCACCGGTCGCAGAGGGTCCCTGGCATCGTAGAGGGCAAAGGCGAACATGCCGTGCAGGCGGTGGAGACATTCCAGGCCCCAGTGGCAGTAGGCATACAGCAGCACCTCGCTGTCGGAGTGGTCGGTACGCCACTGAAATCGACCCGTGGCCTCCAGCTCCCGGCGCAGTTCGGCGTGGTTGTATATCTCGCCGTTGAACACCAGCGCCACCTGGGCCTCGGGGTCCACCATGGGCTGCGCGGCCCGGGGAGAGAGGTCTATGATGGACAGCCGACGGTGGGCCAGGGCGCAGCGACCATCGGAAGATCGCCACAGGCCCGCGTCGTCTGGACCGCGGTGGGCCATGCGCTCCCGCATGGCCACCAACACCTCGTCCGGGCTGGCCTTGCCTTCCTGGTGATGAAAGGACCCCACTAGCCCGCACACGGCAGGTTCCTCCCCGCTCTGAGGCCGAAGCGGGCCAGGCCGGCCAGCATCCCCAAGCCACGCGCCAGGGAGCGGGGGAAGGCCATCAGCCACCAGCACAGCAGCCGGGGCTCTTTCCGTCCCCAAGCCATGGTTAGAGACTGGACTATCTCCATCCCCAGCAACAGTCCCCAAGCCAGCAGGGATACCCACCATCCCGAAGGCAGGAGCAGCAAGGGCAGCCCGGCCAGCCCCAGCAGGGCCAGCGGCGGTTGCAACAAGTCCAGCACCCCNGCATAGGCGTCGCCCCGCGCCATGTCCGGGTGGTCGCGGTAGAGTTTCACGCGCCAGTAGCCATGCCGGAACTGGCTGCGCAAGTAAGGGAAGATCCGCTCCGGGTGGTGGTGGGCCACACGGGCCCGAGGAGTGAAGACCAGGCGGTAGCCCGCCTTGATCACGCGGTAGGACAGTTCGTTGTCTTCGGCGCTGGGGGCGGGATAGGACTCGTCGAAGCCGCCCACCTTCTCCAGTATCCTGCGGCGGTAGGAGAGATTGAATCCACCCAGATAGTCCACGAGGCGGGGCATGCGGGAATGTCGATACCGGATTTCAGCGTGGATCAGGTGGGCCAGGAAAGAGCCGGGGTTGGCGATGTCATAACTACCTCCCACCCCCGCCACCTCGTGNGAATGGTAGCCGGCCAGCAGGGAGCGCACCCAGTCTCGCGCGGGTACACAGTCTGCGTCNGTGAAACATACGATTTCGCCCTGCGCCGCCCGCCATCCCCGGTTGCGGGCCGCGGCCGGGCCGGCGTTGGCCTGACGTATCAGACGTACCGGGTAGCGTGCCGCCACCGCAGCCGTGGCGTCCTGGGAGCCGTCGTCCACCACGATCACTTCCAGATGGGGGTAGTCTTGGTCCAGACAGGCATCCAGGCATTTACCCAGGGTCGCCGCGCTGTCGCGGGCTGGCACCACTACCGAGACCAGACCACCATCACGTTTCATGATGCCCGCGCCCCTGGTGCCCGGGCCTCGTCGCCGTGGCCGCCTTCCTGCAACATGTCCTCTCGCGCCCAGCGGTGATAGCGGATGGGACCGCGGCGGGGTACTTCCTTCATCACCCGGCGCAAGCGCAGGATGTCGTACAGGTTCTGGAGCACCTTCTTCACCATCAAGTTGCGGGGGCGACGTTGTTCCACCAGCGGTACCGGGGCCTCGGCCAACCACAGACCCGCCCGCATGGCCCGCAGAGTGAACTCGGTGTCGAACTGCCCCCGGCGCAACCTACATTGGCGAAGGATGGGGGTCATGCTCTCCAGGCGCAGCAGTTTCTGGCCGTGGGTGTCGGTGCCCACATATCCGAAGACGAATTGCAGCANGGCGTTGAGTCCCCAAGAAAGGGTACGGCGGTAGCGACTCTGTTGGTTCAGGGAAGGATCGCAACGCTTGGAGCCCAGGATCAGGTCGTAGCGTTCCCGCATGCGCCATGCCCAGCGGCAGAACACCGGGTCCCAATGGTCCACGTTGATCACATAGGCCCATCGCCCCTGGCAGGCTGCCAGCCCGGCGGCCAGGGCTTCGCCATAGTCGGGCCGCGGCAGGCGTAGGGCCAGCGCAGTGGGCCAGCGCTCTTGAATCTTTTTCACCAGCAGGGGGGTCCGGTCCCGGCTGCCGTTGTCCACCAGTACGAACTGCCACCTCCCTGCTCCCACCAAGTCGTCCAGGAGCGGGGCCAGGCCCTCGGCCATGGACCACAGACTCGCTTCCTCGTTGTAGATCGGCACTACCACGGAAAGAGATACAGACGACATGTCGCCATCCTTTTCAGGCCGCCCCCAGGGCCTCCAGATGCCACACCAGCCTGCCTCCTTCGCTGCGTGCCTCTACTACAGTGCAGGTGGTCACCAGGCCATAGCCCGGGGAATGAAGGCCCTCTCTCAACTCGACCTCTCCTCCTGCCACCGTGAGCCGGGCCTGTAGCGACCCTGTCGCCAGAAGCACCTCGTGTCGCCGAAGGCGGGCCGTCACCCCCGGAGCCAAGTGAAAGCGACTCAGTAATACTCCCTGGCCCGCACAAGTGTCAAATCCACGCAGACCGGCCTCCCCTATCTCCAGCCGCCGCCGGCACAGCACCCCGAAGCCCTGATGCCGGGCCTGGAAGACCCCTGGGCCCGCCTCCTCCACCACGGGCCGGGCCAGATCCTGGGTCCAGAAGAGTCCACCCCCCGGCGGCCAGCGGTATTGCTCCCGCCCCTCCCACTGGGGAGTGTTGTGCATGGCGGTGGAGCGGAACTGGTTGCGCCGGGCGGGAAGCGGCGTGTAGAGGTAGGTGCCGGGGTCCACCACCAGAGGCCGGCCGTCCAGGCACAGCTCGAAGGAGAGCAGGTCGTTGTGGGCGTGCCCGCCCCGGCCGTTCTGCCCCACCGGACCGCAACGCACACACAGGAATAGCCGGCCGTGGCGCCACACGTACAGGCCGAAGTCCGGCAACGCCGCCCAGGCGGGAGGCGACTCCCGCCAGGCGGGGGGATGCTTCTGGCCCAGGTCGCGGCCCCGGCTGAAGGAGCGCACCAGCGAGACCACCAGGCGATTCCGGTCCTCCGCCCAGCCCAGCAGGCCCCCCAGGCCGTCCACCAGGTGGCGGTGGTCACCGCGGTCCTCCTCCCAGTGGAACCCTCCCTCCGGCGGCAGGCAGGAGGAAGGCAGGTTGCACAGCCGGGCCGCCTCCTGCCGGGACAGGGCCCGGTGGCGCGAGGGCAGCTTGAGAAAGCGGGCCGAGTCCTCGTCGCCGATCTGGGGCACCCGGCCGTCGGGGCGGGTGATGAGCGCGGTGAAGCGGGCCATGGCGGCCAGGCGCTGCCCATACCAGGAGGGGAAGCGAACCCTTTCCCCCTCCCGGCGGGGAGCCAGGGGATGGGGCGG
>MTPE01000164.1 GCA_002011835.1 Desulfarculaceae bacterium JdFR-95
GGGGGGGGGGGGGGGGTGATTGAGGGGCAGACATTGACAAGTGCTTGAAAACATTGGAGGTAGGTTGGTGGGAGCCTTCGCGGGCGGCCGATCTTCGAAGGGGTTGGGTTTGCCCAAGAGACATGCTAGGTTATGGTGGAGACCCGAGACAAGGGGGTGTGCCAAGTAGCTGACACGACGGTGTTAGTTATGGAGACCTGATGAATAAGGGATGGAGACATGTTATGGTATCGAGCACCGATGTGACAAATCCCGTGTTAGTTATGGAGACCTGATGAATAAGGGATGGAGACTCAGTAGTGGTGGCTCCATCCTGCTCCTGGTACTCACGAAGTTAGTTATGGAGACCTGATGAATAAGGGATGGAGACAGGTACAAGACCCCTGATATAACGCCAATAGCCGCGTTAGTTATGGAGACCTGATGAATAAGGGATGGAGACAGGGTCACGCGGCGCTTGGGGAAACATTCAGGGTAGGCCGTTAGTTATGGAGACCTGATGAATAAGGGATGGAGACTTATATCCAAGACATTCCTCAACAAACGGGGCGCCGTTAGTTATGGAGACCTGATGAATAAGGGATGGAGACGGCCTTAAAGAGGAGCCCTCGCCAGGCTACGTTTGTTAGTTATGGAGACCTGATGAATAAGGGATGGAGACCCCTGTACGCCGCGCCGATGTGATAGACCCCATCAGTTAGTTATGGAGACCTGATGAATAAGGGATGGAGACCTGGCAGATTGCCAGAATCAGGCGGGCCGCCTCGCCCACCGGTTAGTTATGGAGACCTGATGAATAAGGGATGGAGACAGCGATATGATTGAACGGCCAATAACCGTCTTCAAGTTAGTTATGGAGACCTGATGAATAAGGGATGGAGACGCGTACTGACGCCGTGCCCAGGCACGTGCCTGGCGTTAGTTATGGAGACCTGATGAATAAGGGATGGAGACGTAGGGCATCACTGCCTCCTAGTAATCATTCTTGGTGAGGTTAGTTATGGAGACCTGATGAATAAGGGATGGAGACATAGTATCTCCATCAAGGTAGACCTGGGGGCATGCGTTAGTTATGGAGACCTGATGAATAAGGGATGGAGACTTGGCCGCGATCGCGGCCACCAACCGGGCCGCCTCGCGTTAGTTATGGAGACCTGATGAATAAGGGATGGAGACCATTTGAAGGCGCCTTTAAGACTACCAGAATATTCGAGGTTAGTTATGGAGACCTGATGAATAAGGGATGGAGACATGCAAGTCTCCTCAGCCATCTCTCTCCTCCTTTCCAAGGTTAGTTATGGAGACCTGATGAATAAGGGATGGAGACTCATGACGATCTGGCCATTGGGTCTACAGAAGTAGGTTAGTTATGGAGACCTGATGAATAAGGGATGGAGACTGCATGCACATTCGGAATTCGGAGAGCATCGAGTTGTCCCGTTAGTTATGGAGACCTGATGAATAAGGGATGGAGACGCCTAATATCTCCACTACATCGTTTAGGGCGGAGATATGTTAGTTATGGAGACCTGATGAATAAGGGATGGAGACCACGAACTTCGCCCAAGCTAAGTTGGATTGGGTGTGGGTTAGTTATGGAGACCTGATGAATAAGGGATGGAGACAAGCCCGCGCGGCCCGACATAGGCCGTATAGGGGCTGTTAGTTATGGAGACCTGATGAATAAGGGATGGAGACACGGATGACCTCATCTACCGCATCGTGGATGGTCGATAGCGGTTAGTTATGGAGACCTGATGAATAAGGGATGGAGACAAGTCCGTTCTGAAGAACGGCAAGCAGGCCGTTTCGACGTGTTAGTTATGGAGACCTGATGAATAAGGGATGGAGACCGGTAATAAAATACTCTTTCAGGGCGCGCGCACACGTTAGTTATGGAGACCTGATGAATAAGGGATGGAGACTTCTCATACAGGAAGTCAATAGCTTCCTGGATGAGCTCGTTAGTTATGGAGACCTGATGAATAAGGGATGGAGACTGGGGCAGCTCAATCCCCCAGGTCCGAACATGGCGGGTTAGTTATGGAGACCTGATGAATAAGGGATGGAGACAGGGTGCAAAACGTACCCAATACTTCCGCCACGTCATTCAAGTTAGTTATGGAGACCTGATGAATAAGGGATGGAGACCCGCTACCCCAGCTGGTCTGCCAAGCCTGTTTGCCCCGCTTGCGCGTTAGTTATGGAGACCTGATGAATAAGGGATGGAGACCGGCTCATGGCGAGCTGATCATTGACTGGATCGAACGGTTAGTTATGGAGACCTGATGAATAAGGGATGGAGACAGGCGGTGGCGCCCCACAGCCCTGCCGGCCGGCACCTGAGTTGGGAGGAGGCAATCGAAATCGACCGCTCGCTGGCCGAGGTAGAACGCCAGCTCGCCGAGGCCCGGGCGGCGGTAAAGGCACTGAAGAACGGCAGCCTCACGGGGCTGCGAAACCGAAAACCTAACCGGGCTCGGGGCATCGGGTGTGAGTGGCGACCTCCCACCCCGAGTCCAACAGAAGGTTCGAGGTTCATGAGCGCTTTTTGGTGGATTCTGCTGGCGGCCGACCTGATCGTCTCGATTCCCATTTTTTGGTCGCTGTTGAGGTAGGGAGGCCGGGTTAGTTATGGAGACCTGATGAATAAAATCCGGCGAGCGGGTTGTGATCCGTGGACGCCCTTGCTATCCTTGAATCAGGGTTGCGCTGGACAACGTCCTGGACTCGTGCCAGGCTTGGGTCCGCCGGAGAGCCGCCGGCATCCAGCGAACCCTCCTTTTCTGCGCGTGCCTGCTCGTTGATGAATAAGGGATGGAAACGCGTAGCGGGCCGGGACCGTCCCATGGCGTTGAGTGTAGAGCCTGGTGGCGTTGCCCAAGAGCAGGCCGATCTTGCCTGTACCCTTGCGCCCGGCTAGACTGGAGCCGGGAGGTGTTTCGATGCCCGAGTACCTGGAGAGTTCCGAGACCGGCGTGCCCTTCATGAAGGACGGCTGGCGGATATTCCGAATGGACGGTGACAAGCTGGTAGAGATCACGGACCCTGACTCTGCTCTCAAGATTTGGTCGAAGTCCTGGCCGATCTCCCGCGCGAGGGCGCTGAAGCTGGCCGCCGCACGGGGGAAGCGCGCGGCGCGGTAGGCCCCATCGTACAAGCTGGCTATGGAGACATGATGAATAAGGGATAAGCGGTATGGCTTGACAATACTTCGCTTGCGCTTCAGCCGGCGATAGCATCATCCTGCCCACAACCCGATTGGACCGCCACGGTACGCTGTTTTTACATCTTCAGAGGCCCTGCGAAGCGCATGACTGCAGACGTTATACCTGTGCCCACCTCGGCGGCTGGAATTAAGGGAGTTATTTCCCCATGGATGAAGGTCTAACCGGCAAATGCTATGTGTGGATTTGCCGTACCTTCATAGTCGGGGCCTGCCTCTGGTTTCTTTTCGATCCCCCTCCTGACACGAGCTTGCTTGGCCTTGTGATCGGGCTTCCCGTCGTAGGGTTCTGTGCCTATCTGGCCGCGTCGGCTTTGTTCCTGGCGCTCATAGTGCCGCTCACCCTGGCTGAGGTCATTTGGGACTCGATCAAGGGCCGCTACTGACCTTCAACCGTCAAGACCTGATGAATAAGGGGTGGAGACCGTTTGGGCTATGTCAGTTCTCCATGCAGCTTTTGGTAAGCTGTGATCTTCTTGGCGACTCGATTGACGGCCAGAATCCGAATTCTTTATGCTATCCATAAAAGTGGAGAAACGCCTGATGGCGCTTAAGGCCCCCGCTCCCACCGCGGCGGACAAAACTAGCGAGATGGTCTTGTCCATGGATTGGCTCCGTCCTGCCTACAACTGGATCGTCATTACATTGGCCGTCATCACCAGCATCTACTTCTTCCTGGAGCAGCCCAGCCTGGAGAACGCCCTCCTTGCCTTGTGGATGACTCCGGTCTTCGCTCTGATCTATGCCTTCCTGGTTTGGCCCCTGGCTGCGCTGGCCGCCCTTTTCGTGGGCTTCTGGGAGGGCTTCAAGGATCTTCGCGGCTGATCTTCTCCGCCGCGGCCACATTGCATGAAGACCTGAGGAATAAGAAATGTCAGTCTCGTACCGGCAAAAAAACAGAAAAACAGGATGAGCGGAAAGTGCCACTGCGAACGGAAATCGTCCTCTCGGATTTCGGCCTGTTCCTGGGACGTGAATCCCGACGCCTGGTCGTAAAACAAAACAAGAAAACGATCTACGAAATCCCCGCCGATCAGGTGGATGGAGTCTACGTACTCACACGCGGCGCCGCGCTCAGCGCAGAGGCCATCCGCGCCGTGGTGGAATCCGGAGCCCACCTCACCTTCTTCGACCGCAACGGATCCCCCTACGCTTACCTGGTCTCACCCACCAGCTACGCCGACGCCAAACTGCGTGCCCGCCAGATCGACGCCGCCCGCTCCCCACATGGGCTGCGCCTGGCCAAGGAATTTCTGCGGGGCAAACTGGCCAACCAAGCCGCCACCCTGCGCTACTTCGCCAAGTCCCGCCGCCGCTCCGCCCCAAACCTCCATCGATCCCTCATGGACTCCGCCGAGCGCATTTCACTCCTGACGCGGCGCTTGGCAGACACCGACGGAGAAAGCGGCCTCCAAGCCCGCCCCCGACTCATGGCTATCGAATCCGAGGCCGCCATGCTCTACTGGGCCAGGGTCAAGGACCTGCTTCCCCCTGATCTGGGCTTCCCCCGTCGCGTGCGAAAAGGCGCCACCGACCCCGCCAACCGCTGCCTCAACTACGGATACGGAATCCTTTATTCCAAGGTTCTGGCCAAGCTACACCGCGCCTCCCTCGACCCCTACGTCGGGTTCATGCATGCTTGGCAACAGGGACGTGCGGCCCTGTTGTTCGATTTCGTGGAGATCTTCCGGCAGCAATTCGTGGACCGCCCCGTACTGGGCTGGTTGCTCAAGGGCGGCAAGCCCCAGATCGAAGACGAACGCCTCTCCCGCCACACCCGAGATGAGATCGCCACCCGTGTCTTGGATCGTCTCAATCGCCAGGGCCGGTACCGTGGAGTGCCGATGCCGGGTGAGGCGGCCATCGCTGCCCAAGCTCGGGAACTCGCCGCCGACCTCCAGGGCGGCCCCCAGTTCCGGGCATTCACCTGGCCATGGTAATTTTGGTCACCTATGACATAGGCGACACCCGGGAACGCCTGCTGGTGCAGAGGCTGTGCAAAGACTGCGGGTTGCATCGCGTACAGCGCTCGGTGTTCAGGGGCGTCATCTCGGCACGGGCGCGAGACATGCTACTCACCGGTCTGGCCAAAATGTGCCGCCACCCACGCCAGGACACCTGGGACGTGCAGGTCTATTTCATCTCCCAGGACGACTTCGCCAACCATCTGCGCTTCACCTCCCAAGGGAAGACGGCCGACAGTGAAGATCAGCCGGAGATCAAAGTGTTGTGATTTAAAGTAAGGCAAGGGGGAAATTCCATGAGTCAAGCCAACAAGAAGGCTCTGGTACTCACCGTGGGCACAGGCGATTTGGAAAGGCAGGAGGAGACCCTGCTCCGTCCCTTGCGCAAGTCTTTGCAGCAGGGAGAGTGGGACAAGGTGGTCCTTTTGCCCTCCCAGGTCACAGCTGAATTGGCAGAAAAAGTACAGCGCCAAATCGACGCCAGCGCCGCTGAAATCAGCTCCCTCCCGGAAGCGGGGTTGGAGAACGACGCCGACCGCTGCTTCGCGCACTACAACCAAGTACTGGCCAAGCTGAGACAAGAGGGGTTCCAGGCCGAAAACATCGTTGCCGACTTCACGCGGGGCACCAAGGCCATGAGCGCAGCCCTGGTCCTGGCGGCGGTACGGCACAACCTGCCTCACTTGCGCTACATCACCGGTGAACGGGATCAACGGGGCATGGTGGTCCCGGGAAGCGAGCGCGTGATGGACCTGAGCACCACCACCGCCACCGGCTGGCGCCTTTTGGATCAAGCAGTGGAGTTCATGCGCCAGGGCCATTTCGCAGCGGTGCTGGAACTCCTGCCTGATCCCAGCAATCCTTTCTCGAAGCTGTATCCCTCCCTGGTGCGCGAGGCCGCGGCCTGGCTCCGCCCCCTAGCCACGTTCTATGCCGAATGGGATCGCCTCGATTACCAGGCTGCCGCCGAGGTGTTCCTACCTCCAAGAGAGGACCCGCCAGAGTCGAGCTGGCAGGACCTGTACCCCTCCTCCGAGGCGGTGAAATGGGTCCGCACCCTGGCACAACCGCAACCCGAGTTCGACCGCCTCGAAGACCGCTGCCGAGACATGGCCCGCCGCCTGCGGCCCCTGTGCGTGGACATACTGGCCAACGGCGAGCGTCGCGTCGAACAACGCCAATTCGAAGACGCCATGATCCGCGCCTATCGGGTGGTGGAGCTGGTGGGGCAGCGCCGCCTGTTCGAATACGGTCTGGACTCCAGCCGCCTGCCCCCGGATCACCCGGCGGTACAGGCACTCCAGCAAAAGCTGAAAAAAGAAAACTCACACGGGCTCAGCTCCAACCGTGACGGCACCCTGAAAGCGGGACGGGAGCAGGTGGTCCGCCTGCTCAAGCGCCTGGACGACCCCCTCTGGAAAGACCTCCGGGACGTATCCGAGGAGGGGGAACTCAAGCCCAAGCAACGCAATCAGAGCGTGTTGATTCACGGCTTCCGTGCGGCAGGCCCCCAGGAGACCGAGCGGCTGCAAGGGCTGTATGACAGGCTGAAGGACCTCCTGGCCAAAGACCTGGGGTCCGAGCTGGAGTCGTATCTGAAGACCGCCCGCTTCCAGGAGCAAATGAGAAAGTAGGCAGCTGGCCTGGAACCATCTCTGCTGCCTGCGTGCGAAGGGAGGGAAGCGGGAGTCGTACCCCACCCGCCGCCTGCCTCGACCGGTACGGCACGCAAGGCGCCCAGGGAATACGGCCCCGTACTGCCCCGGCCCCCGTGAATCAAGGGCCAGGACACCCCTCCGGCCTTGAGCGATCTACCCTGCCGGATCGGCCTCCCCCCAAGGGTCGGGTCGCATCAATGGGAGGCATCCCTTTTTTCCACGCGTGTTCGAGAAACTAAAACGTTTAGCGGGTGAAATACAACCTGACCATACCGAACGGGGCGAGACGGCCCAGGAAAACTCTGCCAGCCCGTACCAAGGTGGCCGAGGCTGGGTTTTGGCGTTGACCTCCTGATGCTAGAATCGGGGCCCGAATGGGGGACGAATCGACCATGCGCGTGGTGTGGGGCCGAGAGTTCGACCAGGGTTACTGGCCGGGCCCCCTGGGGGGGCGTGAGGCGGTGGCCGGGGAGAGTTGGTTGGGTCCTGGGGGGCTGTTGGGGCTGTTGGAGACCGCGTTGGGCTTGCGGGGGCCGGGCGAGCCGGAGGCGGTGCGGGCTGCGGCCCTGGTGCCGGCGCTGCGCGGGAGGGAGGGGTTCTGGTCACGCTCGGCCGAGGTGGATCCGTTCGGCACCGCACGGCGGCTGTTGGGGTGGCGTGACACCCTGCGCATGTATGGCTGGCAGGGCCAGGGCAGCGCCGGGAGGCTGCCTGCCCTGGCCGAGGTCACGGCGGAGGCGCGGCCCGGATTCCCGGACCGGCTGGAGGCGGTGGCTGGGGCCCTGGAGGAGGGACGCCGGGCTGGCCTGGAGAGCCTGGAGCTGGTGGAGCCGCGGGAGGAGCTGCCACTGTTGTGGCGGCGGGTGGTGAGGGCCTTGGAGGGGCAGGGCACGCGGGTGCAGACCTACCAGCTGCCGCGTCCCAGAGGTGGCGGGCGCGATCTGGCCCTCTGGCGCAAGAGGCGCCGGCGCGGCTCGCTACGGGGGGACGGCTCCTTGTTTCTGCTGCGGGCGGGTGGCCCCCTGGCCGCGGCGGAGGAGGTGGCCGCCTGGCTGAGCCGTGTGGAGTCACTGGAAGGAGTGGTGGTGATCACGCCTGGGGCGGAGCTGGACCGGGCCTTGAGCCGCTTCGGCCTGCCCGTCCTGGGTGGCGGTGCGGCCTGCGCCTGGGAGGGGCTGATGCAGGTCCTGCCCCTGGTGCTGGAGATGGCCTGGGATCCGCCCGACCCCCAGCGGGCCCTGGAGCTGGTCACCCTGGAGGTGGGACCGGTACCGCGGGGCCTGGGATTCGGACTGGCGCGGGCCCTGGGCCGCTGGCCGGCCGTGGGTTCGCCGGACTGGCAGGAGGCCCTGACTGCAGGGCTGAACCGGGTGAGGAGTGAAGAACGCCGCCAGGCCCTGCGCCGGCGCCTGGAAGGTATCTTCCACCCCCTGGTGCCACGGGAG
>MTPE01000141.1 GCA_002011835.1 Desulfarculaceae bacterium JdFR-95
CGCAGGGCACGGCGGGGCTCTCGCACTGCTTGGGCCAGGTAGGTCCAGGCCAGCTCCGAGGCTTCCTTCCCTCGCCGCAGCAGACCACCTGGAGCTTGGGCAGAGCCGGCGGGCCGCAGGGAGGCCGACTCCGTACCCATACTCACCAGGGAATAGTGGAGCCGCACCAATACTTGTCCCCGCCGCGGCCGAGGGGCAGGAACCCGTGCCAACAGCACCCCTTGGCTACTGCCCAACAGTTGTCGCATCGCTTTGTCTTTCCCCGCTTTCTTCTTTACGCATCTGTTCCTCGGCCGCCAGGGCCAGGGTGGTCACCTCCACCTGTTCTGACCAAGGGATGGGCCAGTCACCGCCTTCCAGTACAGCCTGGGCGAACGCCTCCAACTCGGCCAAGTGCCCCTTGTCCGCTCGAGGCAAGCGGTGGGCACGGCCAGACCCACCATATATCTGGAGACTGCGGAAGTCCACCAACTCAGCCACCTTGCCCTCCCACAGTACCTCCAGCCGCTCTTTGGGATAACTGGCATGACCCGCCGCGGTATAGGTGAGGCTGGCGAGGGACCCGTCCCCAAAGGAGACCGTGACCACGAAGTTGTCCTGATGGGTGTAGTATCCTTCACGAGGCCGTAGCGTCTGCAGGTGCACCGTCCGCCAGGGAGCGCCTACCAGAAACCGGAACAGATCGTAGACGTGGCAGGCCTCTCCCAGATTGCGGCCGCCGCCTTCCCCAGAGTGTACCCAGTGGTTGCGGGGCAAATGGCCCGCGTTCATCAGGTAGCGTAACATCACCGGATGCTCTCTCTCGCGCAGCCACTTCTTCAGGCGCAACACCAGGGGTGAAAAACGGCGATTGAATCCGGTCAGGCACAAGGGGGCCTCTCCCTTGGCGGTGCGGTAGAATCCCGTGAGGGAGTCCAACTCCTCGCGGCTTAAAGCCAGAGGCTTTTCCACCAGTACGTGCTTGCCGGCTTGGAGAGCGGCCAAGGCCTGGGCCGCGTGCAAGTGGTGCCGGGTGCAGATCAGCACCGCGTCCACTTCCGGGTCGTTAAGCACTTCCTGGTAGTCGGTGGTGGCGTAGTCGGCCTGGTAGCGGCGGGCCGTGGCCGTGGCGTTGTGCCCGGAGCGGCTTACCACCGCCCGCAGATGGAAACGGCTCTGCAGGCGCTGCAGATTGGGCAGGTGCATGCCCTTGGCGAAGGCCCCCGCCCCCACCAGGGCCAGACGCACCCGGTCGCGGGGCACGGCCCGCACCCGGGCCGTAGGCACTCGCCGCTCCAGGGGAGGAGGCTTTTCCACGGGATAGGACAGGAGTACCAGGGGCGGGGCCTCGGCGGCCTGCAGGGCGCGGTATGCCTCCGCGGCCTGCTGCAGGGGATAGCTCTCGCCCAGCAAGCCCTCCAGCCGTACCTCGCCCCCGGCCAGCATATCCAGGTAGTGAGCCATGTTGCGGTTCTCGGTCCAGCGTACGTAGGGCAGGGGGTAGTCCTGGCCTTGCTCCTCGTAGCGGGGGTCGTAGCGGCCCGGCCCATAGGAACAGGAGATGCGGAAGTCCAGCTCCTTGGCATAGAAGTCCGCCCGCTTCAGATTCAGGCCCACGTCTCCCACCAGTACCACCCGCCCCTTGGCTCGACAGCAGCGGAAAGCCTGAGAAACCACTTCGTGAGAAGGGGTGCTGGCAGTGATCAGGACCCCGTCCACGCCTACGCCCCCACTGCAGCGGGCCGTCTGTTCGGCAAGGGGTTCTTGGTCTCGCAGCAGGCTGGCTTCCATGCCCAAGCCACAAAGCAGTTCCCGGCGACCGGGCAGGGGGTCCCAGGCCAGCACCCGGCATCCCTGGGCCTTGAGCATCTGCGCCGCCAGCAGCCCCAAAAGGCCCAGGCCGAGCACCAGAAAGGTCTCTCCCAGGGTGGGCTCCAGGCGGCGTAGTCCCTGGAGGGCTATGGCACCCAGAGCCACGGTGGAAGCCGCCTCCGTATCCAGCCCTTGGGGCACGGGCACCAGCAGGTTGCGGGGTACGGAAACGATCTCGGCGTGATGGGCGCACTGGGCGCCCGCACAGGCCACCATCTGGCCGGGCAGGATGTCTTCCACCCCCGGCCCCACCTCCAGCACCTCACCGGCCAGGGAGTAACCAATGGGGGTGCCGGCTTCCAGCACCCCCCGGATCAGAGATGCGGTACGGCGCACACCCTCGCGCCCCACCGCGGCCAAAAGCTGGCGCACCTGCTCAGGGTGTTCCAGGGCCCGGCGCCACAGGGGCTGACCACTGGCCTCCAAACCTGCCAGTTCGGTTCCTCGGGAGATGCAGGAATGGAATACCCGCACCAGAACGCGCCCTGGTTCCACTTGGGGAGGGGGAACCTCCTCCAGGATTACCTGCCCCCGCTTTATCACTAACTGCTTCATTTTCAGCTCATGATCTCCCGCCCTCTAGCGGGGGAGGGTTCATGCCTCCCTCACCGACCGAGGCCATTTCCTCGCTTCTGGACCCGTTCGCGTTCTTCTACACTTGCGTGCCATATATATGCGGTGACACCCGAACGTCAAAGGCGTGGTCGGCATGCCCCTTCCTTCGGCGCAGATTGCCCGAAGAATATGGTCCTGGCGCGGTTCCAAAGGGAGCGGGGCGGTCCTTGCCCGATCTGCCCGGCGACGNGCCCATCCTCGACTATGAGTCCCTTATTATAGCATCCTGGGTGGTGGCTACCCTTTTGGCTTGGTCATAGGGATNTTCTTTCGCGTTCTCCTGGATGGGGCAGGAGAGCAACCTGGGTGATCGCCCAAAGGGGGAATTTTNCCTGGTTGCGTCTATTGATGCCCGCGGGAGGCGGGAGCCCTCTACAGATCACGGTAAGAGCCCAAATGGAATCCCGCCGCTGCTATCGCCTGACCCAAGGTGGGATCAAGACAGAGCTGCAGTTCCTGGGCGCGGGCGGGTGAGGAGATGAAGGCATTGTGCCGCGGATCTGGATATGGGGTGTGGTCTGGGGGGGCGGGGATGCCAGGGTGTAGGGCCACCTCCCAGCTTACTCCGGGACGCATCTTTTCAAGGTAGAGAAGCATGGCCTCGCGGTCCATGACCCCCGAGTAGAGTAGGCCCGCGAAGCGCTGGGGGGAAACGAAGGGCCGAGGGGAGCGGGGGCAAAGGAGGGAGGTGATCGCTACCTTGAGAAAGTTGCCCCGGGCCAGGAGTTCCCGCCGCCGGTGACGCAAGGCAAAGGCCGGTATCCATTCCTTTCCTGCCCGCGCCTTGTGAAACCCATAAACGGGCGCTATCTTCCCCAGGCGCCGCCACAGGGCAGGTATACGATGGATGTTCTGATGGCCGTCGAAGTGAGTGAACTCTATCCCCAGCCCCCTGGCCCGCTGAAACTGGGCCTCCAGCTCCAGGGTGGCTTGTTCCAGCAGCGCGGGATGGCGGGAAGGAGTCAAGAGACAACGATACAGCTCTATGGCACTGCGCCGGAAGAAGCCGTCCCGATTCACCAACAGAGGCACCCGGGCGGGAGGAGCACAGCTCTTGCCGGTGGTGAGTGAGAGATGGAGTCCCACCGGGATGCCGGTGGCCTCTACCACCTCTTTCACGGCTTGCTCGAAGAAGGGAGTGGTCACGAACAGAGTGGCGGAAGTGACAATACCCTGCTGGTAGGCTTGGGCAATACCGGCATCAATGGAGGGATGGATACCCAGGTCGTCCGCATTGACAATCAGAAGCGACAAACCTTCTTTCCCCCGTCCTTATCTTTGAGTGCTCTCAGCCACTATTGATTTTCGCCGCCATGTTGTGGTTAGCCAGTGTAGTAATGTCCGTAATCGATCTGCCGAGAACGAGAGAAAGAAAGCGCAGCCTAGATAGTGGATAGACAACACATGGGTAATGTATTTACAATGATGGGACGCTGCCAGGGATATCGAGCCGGCCGCCCCTATCAAAACTAGCCAAAGAGCGGCTGCCTTGGGCGTTTTCCAGAGGGCCAACAACAATCCCAGGAAGGAAAGAATGGGTATTATCTTCAAGATCGGTACGATTTGGGCGCGCAGAGTCAGATAGATATTTTTGCCCAGCAGAGATCTGATCAGGCCAAAGTCGGGTACGGAGGAATAAAAGAAGTTGTAGTAAGCCCATTCTGTAAAATTAAACAGATTTTGATATAGGTTGGAGAGGAATATACGATAATAGGTATGAGGATGCCACTCCAGGAAACGCTTTACCAGCCCCTTGCTGGTGGTTTCATATTGAATGGAGCCCCCCAAGTAGAAGTTGCCGGCGGAGACACGGCGCAGGCGATGGTAGGTCTGGATGGAGCGCAGGGATACTGAATCGGTTGCGTTCATGCCCACGGGGTTGGCTTGGTATCCTAGACCGCCCCAGATGGCCAGGTATTGCGCTTCCTGGCCCACGAACACTTTGCCCGTCAGGCGGTAGTTGCGTACTAGCCAGGGCAGCAGAACCAGCCCCGCCACCAACAGAGCCGTTCCTCCGAAAACCGCCGCCTTCCGCCAGGGGTAATAGCAGAACAGCACCAGGGGAAACAGCAGGAACAGGGCGAAGACGGTGCCTTTGAAGTAGGCGCACAGCCCCAACAGTAGGCCCACCAGTATCCCGGTCCATATTCCCCGACGCCAGGAGATGTCCGGTCCCCTTTTCAAGAGGTAAGCCACCCCCACCAGCATACCCACCGTCGCCAAGTTGGTGTGTATTTCCCGCCCCACCGTCAGGGAGTATTTCATGTCCAGGGGGGAGAGGGCATAGAACAAGGCTGCCAGCAGCCCGGCTCCAACCGAGTCGAATATACTGCGGCCAATGTAGAACATGGCTGGGATCAAGAGCCAGGTCAATACCAGCTGCACGATCTGATAATAGCGGTATTTGAGACCAAACAGCTTGTAAGTAAGGGCCAGGAGCGCGGCCGGACCCGGGTTCATGAACAGGTAAGGCAGACGTTTGGGATCTACCTTCCGCTGTGGTTTCCACTGGAGGTATTCTTCGGGGTCTATGAATCCACGCTTGCGATAGTCTGGTATGGGATAGATTCGGAAACCCCAGCCCTTGTAGAGGGAGATGGCGGTGCCTTCACGGGCGTAGTTGTAGTTGATGGTGAGATTTTTGTGGCCGGTGACGAAGGTGTCGTAGCGGAGGAATCCACCCAGGATCATAATCAAGCCGAGCAGCAGGTAAGGATACCAGCGGCGGAGAGCAGCGGGGAGCGGCAGCAGTGACATTTTCCTTTCACTCTCCATCGGGAAGGAAGGCCCAGGGCACATAACGTCGCCGCCCCAAGGAGATGGGCATCACTTTGTAGCCGGTGGGGTTTGTGATCTGCAGGCGTCCTTGGCGCGAGAATATCACTGCGTGATAGAGGAGGCCGTCCCAGTCTCGCTGGGAACGCAGCGGTAGATAATAGAGAGAGCGCACCTGGACACATTTTCGCGGATAGTCCAGCAAGAGATAGTAATGGTCACCTCTGCCCATGGTGTCCACTACCGTGGTCAGTAGCCAGTTGCGACCTGGTTCTCGTGTCTCCAGGTAGCGGAAGTCCCATTGCCAGTTCATGATCCGGCCCACTGGGGTCACCGCCATCAGACGCAGGCCACCGCAGTGTACTTCCGCCTCCAGCAGGAAAAGGGCCGCGATCTTGCCCCGTTTGTCCACCCGGATCACCCGAGGGTTGAGTACGTACAGCCCCGGGTACACCTCTCCCGGGTGGTCCAAGGGAACCAAGCGGGCACGTTGGCAGATCTGAGTCAGGAGTTGCCGCAGGCGCTGGGACTCCGTCTGTGCACTCAGAGCGTCGATCACCAGATGCCCCAACAGGGCCAGCAGCATCAGGCCGCCCAATAGCATCATCCGGGTGCGAGGAGAAGTATTGAACAGGGAGAAGCTCATGTGTCATTCCCGGGCGAAGGGCGTACCGCCACCATGATGAGCGTGTCCGCCCAAAAGGAGCACCCCCGGCGGGCACAGTGGGACAGATGCCAGAAGCTCTTGCCGGTGCGGAACCGCACCTCCTCCCGAAAGCCCAGCCTTTCCAGCATCCGGCGCAGGACGGGGTTGCGTGGTGAAGGCAGCAGCAAGTACATGTTGCGGCCCATGATTTCTTCCACTCTGAGGCCGGCCTGACGCAACAGGCCGACTAAACCACGCAGAGAAAAGAAACGAAGATGCATGGGGTGCTGCACCTCGCTGAGAGTGCGTCCCGCCAGCGCGGCCAAGCGGTAGATCCAAAAGGCCGAGTTCGGGACCGACAAAACCAGCCGCCCCCCAGGGCGGAGTACCCGGAATACCTCCCGGAGAAGGTCACCTGGAGACACCAGGTGCTCCAGCACCTCGGAACAGAATACGAGATCGAAGCTCTGAGAGGTGAAGGCCAGCCCCTGCTCCAGGTCCATGACCAGGCCGGTGAATCCCCGGCGGCAGTATTGGACCATGGCCTCGCGGGAGATGTCTACGCCAACCACCCTATGGCCCTGCCGGCAGAGGGCTGTCGAGTTGAGTCCGGTGCCACACCCCAGATCCAAGATGCGCAGATCGCCGTCCTTCGGCACACAACCCAAGGTGTACAGTTTGCTGCTGCGGGGAAGCTCCTGCCCCCGCCTGTATTTTGCCTCATAGAAACCCGCCCGTTTTGGCGAGACCATGTCGCTTCCCCCTCCCCCTAGCGCCGGGGGGAATAGTGCTCCTGGAACCAGGCCAGGGTGAGGGCCAGGCCGTCCCGCAGGCTGGTGCGGGGCTCCCAGCCCAACCGGGTGCGGGCCTTGGTGATGTCGGAGAAGTTGCGGCGAACCTCACCCGGCCGGGGTGCGGCGTGGCGCACTTCGATTCGGTCCACGCCTGCTTCTCTCAGCACGGCTACTACCTCACGCGCCAGTTCCCGTACCGTAGTCTCGCGGTGAGTGGCGATCTGGAAGACCTCCCCTCCCACTCCTTTCGCCTTGGCTGCGCGCAGGATCGCCTCTATCAGATCGTCTATGTAGATGAAGTCTCGGCTTTGGTTGCCGTCCCCGAAGATCTCCAGGGGGCGCCCTTCCAGGGCGCGGCGGAAAAAGCGCGCAACCACACTGGACTTGTGGCTCGAGCCGGGGCCGTAGACGTTGCCGAAACGCAGACAGACCGTCTCCAGACCGAAGCTGTGGAAGTAGGCTGAACAGTAGGCTTCGCCGGCCAGCTTGCTGGCGCCATACGGGGACACCGGAGCAGGACAGAGCTTTTCGTGCACCGGAGGAGAACATCGCCCCACTGTGGCCCCGCTGGAGGCGTATATGAAACGCCGCACCTTGCCCCGTCGCGCCGCCTCCAGGTAGTTGAGGGTGCCCAACACATTGTTTATACAGTCCGACCAGGGATCTGCCAGCGAAGGCTGCACCCCGGTGTTGCCCGCCAGGTGCACCACTACCTCGCGGCCTTGGACCGCGGCTCGGGCCAGCTCGCGGTCGGCGATGTCACCCACCACCAGGGCCACTGCCTCCCCCTTCCACCCCCGGCCCAGCGATGGAGGAGCCACTTCCCGGAAGGAACACACCCGGGCCAGGTCTTCGCGCCTCCCCACTGAGAGGTTGTCCACCACCAGTATCCGATGACCACCTTCGCGCAACAGGTGGCGTATCAGATTGGTGCCGATGAAACCGCACCCCCCGGTCACCAGCCATTCCACAAGGCTTCTCCTCGATTCATGCTCACTCGCTCAAGTGTATGAGGGATATTTGCTCGATTCGGCCTTCCACGGCCCGCGCCTGTTCGGGATTGTAGGCGGCCACCACTACGCGNCACTTGGTCCTGCNCTCCAGGCGAAGCTCTTCCCAGGAGCTGTGGTTCACTTCGTCGAAGATCAGTTGGGCCAGCCAGCGGTCACTGACCACGTCCAACAGGCCCACCGAGAAGCCGCCCATATGGCAGGCTATGCGGGCCCGCAGCAGGTAACGTCCGGGTTTGAGAACAAAGTGGGGGCTCATCAACAGGTACTCGTAGGTCTTTTCACTCTCGCAGCCCAGGACCAGGCCCAGCCG
>MTPE01000017.1 GCA_002011835.1 Desulfarculaceae bacterium JdFR-95
GCCCGGCCAGCCGTAGCCATAGCCACCCGCGGGCAGGCCCGCCTCACCGGCCTTCTTGATCAGCTCGGCCCGCAGGCCGGCGATCTCCTGATTCACGCTGGCGATGCGCGCCTGGTCGGGCTGAGGCTGGGCGTAGAGGGTTGCCAGCTCCTGGTTCTTGGCCGCCAGCTTCTGGCGCAGCTCCAGGGTGTCACGCTGGAACTTGGCCCAGGCCTGGCTGTTCACCGGGGCCTGGCTCCAGGCCGGGCCATAACCCCAGCCCAGGCAGTAGGCGCTGCCCCACCAGGCCCAGGTGGTGCCGGCGGCCAGGACCAGGATGCTCAAGGCGATCAGGGTGGTGCCTAGCTTCTTACGCATGGTCGCTACCTCCGACTGATGGGTTGTTTTTGGCTTCGCGCCCTTCCCCTTGTGCAGGGGGTGTGCCAAGGCGGGGGGGCTGGTCTGCAAGCGGCCGAGACCACAGGGCAAAGTGACCTCTGCTCACCAGGGGAGGCATCTGGGAGCGCCCCGGCCAGGTGGGAAAAGGCTATGCGGCCGCCGCCGCCGGCGCATAATTTTTATCCACGGGCTAGGGATTCCTCCCCGGGGAGAGGCTTTGGCCGGGGGTGGTTTTGGTGTAGGCTTTGGCCTGGCCCCGGATGGGCTGGGGCGGCTGGCTTTGCGGGAGGAAGCCTATGGACGTGAGCCGAGCCATCGAGACGCGCAAGAGCTGCCGGGACTTCAGCGACCGGCCCGTGGATGAGAAGGTGCTGCGCCGCCTCATGGAGCTGACCTGTCGTGCGCCCAGCGCCATAAACCTGCAGCCCTGGCTGTTCACCGTGGTGATGGGCCAGGAAGTACGGCGCCTGAGCCGCAAGCTGCACAAGGCCCACGCCGAGCGAGGGGTGGGCTGTGCTCCGGACAACGTGCGCCCCCTGCCCGAGCTGTATGTGGAGCGGCGCAAGGAGCTGGGGCGGGGCTTCGTGCCGCTCATGCAGGAGGCAGGGGTGGACCCGGCCACCTTCATCGACCAGGGCTCGCTGTCCTTCTACAACGCCCCGGCGGTGGTGGTGGCCGCCCTGCACCGGGTCTTCCCCGAGGGCAGGGCCCTGGACGTGGGCCTGGCCGTGGGCTGGCTGTTGCTGGCCGCGGCGGAGCTGGGCCTGGACACTTGTCCCATCGGCCTGATCTGCGCCTACGAGGACGAGATCAAGGACTTCCTCAACATCCCCGAGGACTACCAGGTGGTGTTGTCGGTGGCGGTGGGCTATGGCAAGCCGGATTCGCCCATAAATCGCTTCCGCTCGCCCCGGGCGCCCCTGGAGCAGGTAGTGCGCTGGTACTAGGGCCGCGGGAGGCGGCGGGACCGCCCGCGGGGCGGTCCCGGGGCCAAGACCGGGCGCGGACGGAGACGGCCAAGGGGGGCGGGAGGCTGTCTGGGGGGACAAAACCGGGGATCGCCGGGGCTTGGGGCCGGGGGGAGGCCTTTGGCCCTTTCAGGCCGGCTCTCAGCCGCGGGCGGGGCTGGCCTCCAGCTTGTAGATCACCCCTGGGGTGCGGTCGGCGGCCAGGCCGGTGTGCAGGCCCGAGCCCAGGTAGAGCTCGCCGTTCACCACCGCGCTCTGGGCGGTCCACTCGCCCGCGCCGGGCAGCCAGGCCACCTGGTGCAGCACGATGTCGCCGCCCTCCCGCCGGGCCTCGTACACTCCCATGGCGTCGCCACTCGCGGTGCGGGTGGGGAAGATCATGCGCCCGCTCTTGGGGTGCAGGTTGGGGATGCCCAGCTTCTCGATGTGGTCCACCGGCCCGGAGGGCTTGACGTACTTGCACTCCTTCCACCGGCCCAGGTTGTCGAAGGAGGCCCAGTACACGCGGCCGTTCTCGCCCGCCAGGTACACGATGCGGTTGGCGTGGTCGGCGCGCACGAAGCCCCAGTCGGGGATCTCCATGACCTTGCGCACGCTGCCGTCGGCGCCCACCACGTGCACCCGGCACAGGCCGTAGGTGGAGGAGGAGACCACGGCCGCGCCCTGGTTGGGGCCGTTGGGTATGGCCGCCACGCCGGTGGGATAGCGCATGTCCTCCGGCGCGGCCAACACCCGCCATTCCCCGCCGGAGTAGTGCAGCACCATGCCGGGATGGTCGGCGTTGCCGAAGCCCATGAACTGCCGCCCCGTGGCGGGACAGCGGTAGGAGAAGCCCCACTTCAGGTTCTTGTACTTGTGGGGCACCAGGTGGGTGAAGTCGTGCTTGGTCCAGGGGCCCTCCGGGCTGGGAGCGGTGTAGAGCACCGGCCCGCCCCAGGACTCGGGGGTGAGGTTGATCACGTCCCCGGTGCTGAAACCGGCCGCGCCCGCCTCGTTGGAACCGGGCAGGAAGCTGCGCCGGCGCACGCCCTCGCCCTCGCGGTAGGTCCACACCGGGGTGCGCTCCATGCCGTTGCGCGAGATGCCGCTGATGACCAGCTCGCCCTGGTGGGCAAACATGGCCATGGGCGCCCGGTCCACCTTGCCCACCTCCACCGCCTGGTAGGAGTAGGGCCCCTTGTCCGGGGTGGGCCAGTTGGGGTCCACCGGCCGGGTGGGGCTGCCGCCGCCCGGAGACCAGGGCCGCGAGGGGGAACTCGCCCGGGGCAGGGGCCGCAGGCGCACCAGGGGGGAGTTGCTGCTGTAGGGCTGGGGAGTATAGCGCCGCAGGGCCTGCTCAAGCCGCTGGGCAAAGCTGTGCACCCGCGCCGTGCCGCTGCCCCGGCCGGTGCGGTGCCGGCCGATGGTGCGGCCCTGGGGCGTGCGATAGGGCACCACCGGACTGTGGAACACGGGCAGCTTGGACACCTGCCTGCTCCCGGAACACAGTGATCCGCAAGCAGGCAGAAGCAAGAAGCCTGCCAGTAGGATGGCAATGGTTATGGTCTGTAACTTCAGCCACTTGGCCAGGACCACCTCTCCCGCCCCCCGTGAGAGCCCTTCCCCCCGCGGGCAAAAACTGCCTCCCGGACTAGCCTCCCCCACGGCCCGAGGGGCGCCGCCGGGGTGGCTTGGGGCTGAACATCAGACACGGCATGCCCGACTCGCGTTGCACTACCAGAGAAGGCAGGTACGGAGACTTGAAGCCCATGGCCCGGCAGCCATAGCCGCGACCCGCCTCCCAGGTGATCACGAAATGGCGGCATTTGTAGCAGTTGGGACGGGCCATGCCCACTCCTCCCCTGCCCGGACTCCCCCCAAGTCTATCACAACCCGTCCCGCCCGCCCCGCCCCAAGGGCCTGTGTTATGCTTAAAAAGAGACGCATCCGGCAAATGGCGGGGAGCCAGGCACCCTGGGATTGCGGCCCAGGCCGTCAGCACAGGGGAGGGATGATATTTCGTCGTCTTTGCCAGGAAAATGGCATGGTTTCTCGCTTGGATTACAACCGGAATACCGAGACCCTGAATCCGTCTGTCATTTTCCTGGCAAATACGAGCGCACGATCTTGTTCATTCCGGGCCGGCCCGGGATGATTCTACCACCACCCCGGCCTCTGCCGGATGAGCCTGAAAAAACCCCGAGCCCAACCCCGCGGGAGGACAGCCTTGACCAAGTGGGAATACATGTCGGTGTGGGTGGACCAGAACTGGGAGGTACGCGCCATCGTGGGCTACGACGAGAAGCGCGACCGCCTGCCCAAGTTCGTGGAGTTCCTCAACCTGGTGGGGCTGGTGGGCTGGGAGATGGTGGCCATGGTCCCGGTGGAGGTGGGCCACCGGGTGTTCTTCAAGCGGCCCAAGAAGTCCTGAGGTGGGCTGTTTCTTGGGGACGGGGCTCATCGGGGGGATGCGTTGGTCTCCTCACCTCGAGGAGACCGGCCGGAGCGCTCTGCCGGGGCCTGTCCGGCCTTGCCTTCGGGGCGGCACCCTTTCCCAGGCAGGCCCTAGCGTGATTCCCGAGCGCCCCGTGTGAAAGCGACCCATATCCGCTGGGACACCGCCAGGGCACCACAAGGGCTGAACCCAAGGCCAGGGCTCGGCCCTAGCGCCCGTTTCTTGCCTCCCGCCGCGTTGTTGCCGGGGGGCGAGGGGCTTTGGGGCGGAGGCTAGCCCTCCTCCTCCACGGTCTGCTTGACCGCGCGGTAGATCTGGGCGAAGGTCTCGCCGAAGGCCGCGGCCGACAGACGGCCGGTCTCGATGAACTTGACCGCGATCTCCTTGGAGGCTTTGAGGTAGGCCTCCTGGCGGGGGCTGAGGCGGTCAGGGGCTGACTCTTCTTTCCGGCTCATGGTCTCCTCCCCCAAGCAAGGCACCCCTGCCGGCAGGGAAGAAGGCACGTCACTTTCCGTCACACCGGCAGGGGCCGCCCGAAGATGAACCTTTGGGGCCCATCCCCGACGCCCCCACCATAGCAGAACACCACGCCGAGCGGCAAGTCGGTGCCCCGCCCGCTGGCCGGGCCGGGAANCCATGTTGTATCCTTAGGCCCATGAGCGACTCCCCTGCCAGACGCCCGGTGCGCCTCCTGCCTGAGGAGGTGGCCAACCAGATCGCCGCCGGAGAGGTGGTGGAGCGCCCGGCCAGCGTACTCAAGGAGCTGGTGGAGAACGCCCTGGACGCCGAGGCCCGACGGGTGGAGATAGAGACCCTGGCCGGAGGACGCCGCCTGATCCGGGTGGTGGACGACGGCCTGGGCATGAGCCCGGACGACCTGCTGCTGGCCCTGGAGCGCCACGCCACCAGCAAGGTGAGTACGGCCGACGACCTGGCCGGAGTACACACCCTGGGCTTCCGGGGCGAGGCCCTGCCCTCCATCGCCGCGGTCAGCCGCCTGCGCCTGCGCTCCCGCGCGGCCGACTTCGAGGCCGGCAGCGAAGTGTACCTGGTGGGCGGGGTGGTGCGCAAGGTCAAGGAGGTGGGCTGCCCGGTGGGCACCCTGGTGGAGGTGCGCGACCTGTTCTTCAACACTCCGGCCCGGCGCAAGTTCCTCAAGAGCGCCGCCACCGAGGGCGCACACCTGGCCGAGGCCCTCCTGCGTCTGGCCCTGGCCCGACCCCAGGTGGCCTTCCGCTATCAGGCCGGCGGACGCCTGGTGTGGGACCTGCCTCCCACGGCCGAGCTCAGGGTGCGGGTGGCAGCCCTGTTGGGCCGGCGCACCGCGGCCGAGATGGTGCCCGTAAGCGTGGAGAAGGGGCCTCTGCGCATCCGGGGCCTGGCCGGCCTGCCCAGCCTCACCCGCTCCGGCCCGGAGAAGCTCTATCTGTTCGTGAACGGCCGCTACGTGCGCGACCGGGTGCTCATGCACGCGGTGGCCGAGGCATACCGCGGCCTGATCCCGGCCGACCGGCGGCCGGTGGTGGTGCTGCACCTGGAGCTGGACCCGGCCCTGGTGGACGTGAACGTACACCCGGCCAAGGTGGAGGTGCGCTTCCACCGCGCCGGCGAGATCCACGACGCCCTGGCCCAGGGCTTGCGCCAGGGCCTGGCCGAGGCCGCGCCTCGGCCCGCGGCTCCGGTCTGGCCGGCTCCGGCTCCCGAAAGGAGAGAGGCCCCGTCCGAGGCACCGAGGCCAGAGCGGTACTCCCGGCCCGGCGCTGCCGCCGCCACCCAAGGCGCAGGCCCTGTTCGGCCCCGCGGGTGAGCTGGCTGTGCTGGGCCAGCTTCACGGGCTGTATATCCTGTGCGCCTCGGCCGAGGGCCTGGTGATCGTGGACCAGCACGCGGCCCACGAGCGCCTGGCCTACGAGGAGCTCAAGGCGGGGCTGGGGCGGGGGAGCCTGCCCGGCCAGGGGCTTCTGACCCCGGCCACCCTGGAGCTGGGGCCGCAGGAGTCGGCCTGGGCCGCGGCCCAGCAGGAGGCCTGGGCCCGGCTGGGGCTGGAGCTGGAGCCCTTCGGCGGCAACACCTGGGTGGTGCGCTCGCTACCTACGGTGGTGGCGGAGGCGGAGCCGGAGGAGCTGGTGCGGGGGCTGTTGGCCGAGCTGGGCCGGGCCGGCCTGGCGCCCCAGACGCCGGAGTTCCTGGAGGCGGCGCTCAAGGGCCTGGCCTGCCGCAGCGCCATCAAGAGCGGCCAGCAGCTCTCCCGCAGGGAGATGGAGGAGCTGGTGGCGCGGGCCGCGGCCCTGCCTCCGCCGGTGACCTGTCCCCACGGGCGGCCNGTGTTCTTGCTGCTGACCCGCCGGGAGCTGGCCCGCTGGTTCAAGCGCAGTCTGGAGCCGCTGCCGTGAGCGAGCCCTTGGTGGTGTTGGTGGGGCCCACCGCGGTGGGCAAGACTTCCTTGGCCGTGGAGCTGTGTCGGCGCTTCGGGGCCGAGGTGGTCAGCGCCGACAGCGTGCAGGTGTACCGCGGCCTGGACATCGGCTCGGCCAAGCCCACCCCGGCCGAGCGCGCCGCGGCGCCCCACCACCTGATCGACGTGGTGGACCCGGAGGAGGAGTTCGACGCGGCCCGTTTCGCCGCGCTGGCCGATGCGGCCATCGCCGACATCCGGGCGCGGGGGCGGCGGGTGTTGGTGGCGGGGGGCACGGGGCTGTACGTGCGGGCGTTGTTGTACGGCTTGGCGCCGTTGCCGCCGGTGGACCGGGCCTTGCGGGAGCGGCTGGCGGCGCAGTGGGAGGCGCTGGGGCCGGAGGCCATGCACGCGCGCCTGGCCGAGCTGGACCCGGAGTGTGCGGCGCGGCTGCATCCCCACGACCGCCAGCGGGTGCTGCGGGCCCTGGAGGTGTGTATCCAGACCGGCCGGCCCCTGAGCCAGCATCAGGCCGCACACGGCTTCCGCCGGCCGCGCTACGACTTCCTGGCCATCGGGATCACGCGGCCGCGACAGGAGCTGGCCAGGCGTATCGAGGCCCGCTGCCGGCAGATGTGGGAGCAGGGGCTGGTGGAGGAGGTACGGCGGCTGTTGGCCAGGGGGGTGCCGCCCCGGGCGCGGTCCTTGGGCAGCCTGGGTTACGCCCAGGTGGTGCGCATGCTGGCGGGCGAGCTGACCCCGGCGGAGGCCCTGGCGGAGCAGGTGCACAAGACCCGGGCCTATGCCAAGCGGCAGCTCACTTGGTTTCGGGCCATGGAAGGGATACACTGGCATTCGGCGGACGACTGGGAGGGCGTCGTGGCGCGGGTGGCCCGGGTGTGGCCACCGGGAGGAGAGTCATGAGGCGAGCAGCCTGGGTGTGGGCCATGCTGGTGGGTTGGGCCCTGGTCGGGGCTCTGGCCTGGGCGGCGCCGTCTGCGCCGGGGGAGGTGGTGAGCCTGCGNGTGTTGGGCCGGGCCGCGGCGGTGGGCGACGAGGCCGCGCGGCGGGANGCNGCGGTGGCCGACGCCCGGCGCCGGGCGGTGGCGCGGGTGGTGGTGTCCATGGTGGANCCGGCCACCCTGCGGGGGCGNCTGGCCGAGCTGGAGGCCAAGGTGCTGGCCAAGGCCGACCAGTTCGTGCGCAGCTACACCCTGGAGGCNTCCTACAGCGGGGAGAAGGAGGCTTTGGCCCTGGTGGAGGTGGCGGTGGACCGGGCGGCTCTGGACCGGGCCCTGGCCGCGGCGGGCCTGCGTCTGCCCGCCTTGCGCCGGGCGCCGGTGCTGGTGCTGATCTCGGAGGAGACGGCGCCGGGCCGTCCGCCGGTGTATTGGTGGTCGGGCAGCCCCGGCGCCCCGGCGGCGCCGCCGGCGGTGGCCGAAGTGCTCAAGACCCTGGGGGTGCGCCTGATCCAGCCGGCGGTGTTGGCCGGGCGCATTCCGCCCGAGGCGCGGCAGCCGGTGTTGAACGAGAAGCAGGCCCTGGAGTTGGGGCGGCTGGCCGGGGCGGGGCTGGTGATCCTGGGGCGGGTGCGCACCTATCCCCTGGTCACGCCCGAGGGGGAGGAGCCGCCGCCGGTGGCCCAGCTCATGGCCTTGGACGTGGCCCAGGGCAAGGCCGTGGCCCTGGTGGAGGCGGTGGGTCCGGCCTTCCACCTCACCCCGGGGCCGGCGGCCGGACCGGCGGTGCGCGAGGCGGTAC
>MTPE01000159.1 GCA_002011835.1 Desulfarculaceae bacterium JdFR-95
GGCTGCGGGGACGGGCCGCGGTGGCGAGCGTGGCGGCGGTGGCCCTGCTGGTGGGGGGGTGGAACTACCTGCTGTTCATCCGCCTGGAGCCGGGATACACTCTGGCCCGGCGCTTGTGCACTTGGGGGCTGGCGCGGGTGGAGCGGCGGCACAACTACTTGAAGCCGCCCCACGATCCCAAGGCCTGGGTGCGGGAGTCTCCGCTCAAGGCCCTGGGTCTGCGCACTGCGCCGGGATACTGGCCGCCGGCCCAGGGGGTGCCCNGCACAGAGGAAGGACCGTGAAAAGGCTCAAGCGGTTGGTGACGATAGCATTAGTCGTGGTGGGCCTGCCCAAGCCCCGGGGCACCTTGCGTGTCTATTGTTTGGGCGACTCCTTCACCTTTGGTCCCTACCTCGCCGGGAGCCAAACTTACCCCGCGCTGTTGGAAAACAGACTGCGAAGGCTATATCCCCAACAGCAGGTGGAAGTGCTGAACGCCGGTGTGGCAGGTTACTCTTTGCGCCAGGAGACCGAACCGTTCTTGACCCGCGGCTGGAAAAGCCGGCCCGATCTGGTCTTGTTGCACGTGCGGGACGACCACCTCCTCGGCTATGCGGGTGGATGGCCTCCCGGCCCCCGCCACCTCGATCAAATTTGGCTCCAAACCCTCTCCTATCGCCTCAGACTGTGGATACGCCAAGGTGCCCGTTATGATATCTACTGCGTGCTTTTCGTCTCAGAACAGGGAAACAATATCAACAAGCAAAACAAACATGGAACGACAAAGTTTTTTCGCTCCGTGACGCCCCCGTCTTCCCCCGGCGCGTTCCGGCAATAGTACTTATTGGGGTACTCCTAAAAGCAGAGTGGTCTTGCAACACTACGAAAAGGCATAACTGAAAGACTTGAAAAACTGACGCGGTCCCGTCGGCAGAAAGGTATCTGGTTGGCCATGGTCTTGTTCCCCGCGCAGGAAACGATAGAAGCCCTGGGACAGAGCCGGTATGCGGCAGGCGAGTTTTTCGCCGCCGCTCGGGCCAACGGTCTGCCTTATCTGGACCTGACGCCTGCCTTTATCCCACACCCTGACCGCCCCTTTCTTTTCCTTTGGCCCTGGAACGGCCACCTGCGCACCATGGGCAACCAGCTGGTGGCAGAAAAACTGGCGCCTTGGGTGCGCACGTCGTTAGCGGGATCAAACTAGCCGTGCCTCCGAAAAGCGGTATACACTTGCCCAACTGGGAACAGTGGCTCATGGTGGCGATCATGGCCGTGGCCTTGGTCCTGGGCCTGGACTGGGGTCTGCCCGACGCCCGGCGCATGGAGCTGCTCACCTGGGGCTTCTCCCTCAACGCCACCCAACGCCAGCGCCTCGTNAGCCTGCGCCGGCAATACTACCAGCGGGAGGAGTCGGTCTATCGCCGCGCNGCCCAGCAATTGCTGTCCGGCCAGCGCGTGAGAATGGAGGGCCTGCCCGGCCTGCCGGGCGCGGTGCTGAGCGAGGACGACAAACTGACCGCCTTCCGGGCCTACCTCTTGGGCAGTTGCGCCCTGGACGAACGAGCGCCNTACAGCGCCCTGTCCCGCATGCGCCCCGCCCAGGGCGACCTGGACCCCAAGAACTACATCTACGGCGGCGCCTACCTCTACCCCATCGGCGGGCTCATCCTCCTGGCCAAGACCCTGGGCCTGCTACACCTCACCACCGACTTGCCCTGGTATCTGGAGCATCCCCGGCACATCGCCCGGCTTTATCTGTGCGGCCGCAGTCTGGGGCTGCTGGCCTTCCTGGGCATCCTGGTGTTGATTCCCTTGTGGAGCCGGCGGTTGGGCTGGGGACGGATGGCCGCCGGTCTGGCCACGGCCGCCTTCTGCCTCTCCAGCCTGGCCTTCTGGCAGGCCCTACGCACCAAGCCGCATATCTACGTGGCCTTCTGGGGACTGTGGGGACTGTACCTGCTGGCCCGGCACTGCCAGCACGGCAGGCGCCGTACCCTGTGGGCCAGCGCGTTCTGTATCGGCTGGGCCGCGGGCAGCTTCCTGCCCTCGGCCAGCCTGTGCCTGGCCTATCCCGTATTCCTCTGGCGGCCCGGTCCCTGGCGGGCTTGGGTGGGGCGGGTGGCGGCGGCCTGGTTGATAGTGGCGGCGGTGTTCGCCCTCACCAACCCCTATGCCTTCCTCAGCTACGAGACCTACCTCCTGAACCTGATGTGGCACACCTCGGGCCAGGGCTGGGGCTTCGGCGTATTCCGCCCGGACAAGGCATGGAGGTTCCTCCATACCTTGATCATGCATTCCTATGCCTTCCCCCTGTCTTTGGCCGGGCTGGCGGGCCTGTTCTGGGCCTTGAGGCGGGGCGGGTTCCCTGCCCGCCGCCTGGCCCTGACCGCCCTGCTCCTGGCTGTCGGCGTGGGGCCCATCCTGCCCCTGCCGCGCTATACTCTGTTCCTGGGGCCGGTGTTGGCCCTGATGGCGGGGGGGCTGCTGGCCACACTCTGGCAGAAGACACGAGCGCCGCGTGCCCTCAAGGCCTCGATCCTGGTCGGGCTGTACCTGCCGGGCCTGGTGGTGCTGGGTCTGAACCTGCGTGACGCGGTGTGGGACCAGGCCTGGTACGCTCCCACCCGGACCTGGCTGGCCGCCGGGGGACTGGGGCCGGGGGAGGACCTGGGCGTGTTCGAGCTGCCCGACCCCACCAACCTGCCCCCTCTGCCCTTCCTGCCCCGGCGGGTGGTCAACCTCTCAGGTCCCTGCCAAGGGTTGACTCCCCCCGCCTGGGTGGCGGTGAACAACCACCACTGGAACAACCGCCAAAAGTGGGAGCGCCACCGGTGGCGCCGACTCTACCGCCTGGAGGTCAACCTGGGTTGGCGGCGCTCCTACGACTGGCTGCTGTCCATACGTCCCCGCAGCCCGGCGCGTGTCGCCGCCCTCATATACCGGCGTGTGGAACCGGCCGGAGGGCCGCCATGAGCTCCGCCCCTCACACCCCACCTGTCAATCCCGACTCCTGGCGCCGCAGATGCACCGCCGCCTGCCTCTGAAGGTGCTGGGCCGGGCGCGGCGCCTTTGAGACCCGCCCCCTTCGCCCCCAAGGCATCCATCCCGAACCACGCCGCTCCCCTCCCCCACCTCCCTTGACCCGGCCTGTCTCCTGCTATAGCCTCATGGTGCAGGAGGTGAGCATGTCCCCCTTTTGGCGCGGCATCGCCGGCCTGGGCGCCGTGGTCCTGGGGCTGAACGCGGTCTGTTGGCTTCCCGCCGCGGCCGAGGAGCAGACCGAAGCCCTCACCCCGCCCCCGGTCTTCTCTCCCCAGGAGAAGAAGGGCCGCTCGCGTTTCTATACCCCCCAGCGGCGTATGACCCTGGAGCCGCCCAGCAGCAAGGAGCAGAGCCCCATCCCCTCTTTCAAGCTGCCGCCCAGCCAAACCCTGAAGCTCTTGGAGGAAGAAAAGAAGCGGCGCGCCCGGCGGATCAGTTTCGCCACCCAGCGTTTCACCCGCGAGCGGATGTTCCTGGTGCGCTACTCGGTCCCATCCCCGGGTCTGGCCAGCTACAACCCTCTCAACCTGCGCATCCAGATACTGGACCCCAACGGCATCCCGGTGAAGCACGCCCGTATCACCCTGACCGCGACCAAGCCCGACAACCACCTGGCCTATTTCCGTCCCCCCCGGTCCATCCAGGACCTGGGTCGGGGAGCCTACCTGGCCCGCGGGGTCCTGTTCGGCGAACCGGGGGTATGGAAGCTGAAGCTGACCATCCTGGGCCGCGGCCAGAGCGACCAGGTCGCCTTCTACCTCAAGGTGCCCTGAAGCTCTCTCGCCTTGCGGCCCCAGGCCAATATCTGTATCAGGTCCGCAGCCACGCGGTAGACGGCCGGGTCTTGCTCGGCGCGGCGGCAGTCGAACTCGCACAGGTCCAGGCCAGCCAGGACCGTCTCCCGGCCCAGGCGGCCGGCGATCACCTCGGCCACGCGGTAGAGCTGGCCCCGGCCCAGGCCCGCCCGGTCGTCGAAGCGCACCGCCGACACCGCCCGCTGTGAGCCCACGTCCAGGTCCACCGACACGTACAGCCGGCTCACCCGCAGGGAACGCAGCAGGGCCTGGAGCTTCTTCGTGCCCTTGGCCAGGTCCTTGTGGGTCACCAGGCGCACGCCCCGCTCCTTGAGTCGGCGGTAGGCGTCCAGGTAGTCCTGCAGGCGGGGGTCCTTGAGGCGGAAGGCGTGGCGGGGGGGATGGTCGCAGACGCCCACCAGGATCAGGTTGCGCGGCTCCAGGAGACCCTCGTCCAGGAGGTGGCGCAGGAAGGAGCTGGCGTTGTAGCTGTGGGGCCGGTCGCGCAGGAAGGGGTCGTCGGCCTGGTAGGGGCTGTGGGGGTTGTGTTCCAGGTCGTAGGCGATGGCACCGCACAGGGCGGGCACGGGGATGGCGTCGGTGTGGCTGTCCAGCACCACCACTCCCAGCTCGCGGGGGCCGTATTCTTGGGCCAGGCGGGCCATGATCCCGCCGGCCAGGCTATGGTCCACCCCCACCAGGCAGGGCACCTCCGGCAGGGCGGCCTCGGCGGCCATGCGGCCGGCCGNCTNGGCGAAGTCGCGGCAGCCGTCCGCGTCGATGAAGTGCACGAAGTTCTCCACCGCCAAGGCCTCGGCCTCCTCCGGGGGAGGTATGGGCCACAGCCAGGNGGGCACTTCCAGGTGGGCGGCCTCGCGCCACCAGGAGGGGNCCACCTCCTGCCGGANGTGNTCCAGGACCCGGCTCAGGGGGTCCACCGGNGGTCGGCCCAAGGCGGCGCGTTTGGCCTCCACCGCCTGGTGGCGCTCGTCGCTGTCCAGGGGACAGCCCAGGAAGGCCAGGCGGGGCGGATCTCCTCGGGAGACAGCGCCAGCCATGGCCCTTCACGGACCCAGGTAGGTGGCCCGGCTGTCCTCCGACTCCCAGGCGCTGACCCGGGCCATCTCCACCCCGGGAGGCAGACGGCGGGCGATCTCCTGGTAGATGTAGCGCGCGATCAGCTCGGAGGAGGGGTTGAGGCGGTCGAAGGGAGGCACTTCGTTCAGATAACGGTGGTCCAGGCCGTCCAGGACCTGGCGCATGAGGGCCTTGAGCTCGCCAAAGTCCATGACCAGCCCGGCCTGGTCCAGGTTCTCGCCGCGCACCACCACCTCCACCCGCCAGTTGTGGCCGTGGAGGGCCTCGCAGCGGCCCTTGAAGTTGCGCAGGGAGTGGGCGGCGGCGAAGCGGCCGGTCACCATCAGCTCCCAGCCCGGCACCCTATTCCTCCTCCTGGTCCGAGGGCAGGTCCCCCGGGTAGGGCTTGCCGCACTCGGTACAGCGGCCGTCCGGGCCGATGATGCCGATGCAGTTGCCGTCGGCGCAGGCGATGCGCTGCCCCAGGCCCGCGCCTTCGGGCACCAGCTCGGGGTCGGGCGCCGGCTCGCCGCAGTGATGGCAGTAGTTGGCCTCGGGCAGCAGCTTGCGGTCGCAGGAGAGGCAGGTGAGCAGCCGGGGGGGCTCCTGCTGAGGTGCGGGCAGTTGGTGCCCGCAGTGGTGACAGAAGCTGGCTCCCTCCAGCGCCTCCTGGCCGCAGTGGCTGCAGGTCAGGGTGGGCAGGGGCTGTTGGCAATGAGGACATTCCATGCTCGGGCTCCTTGGGGGTGGAACAGCGGCTCTCCTTGGGGGTCGCGGTGACACCCGGAGGCAGCACGTCAAAGGATTGTGCAGGCCCCACAGCGGGTTGTCAACTACATCCCCCACGTTTGTTGACAAGGGATATACCCCATGTTAGCTTGAATCTTCAGTGAAAACCAGCGCCTCCCCACCGGAGGGAGGCGGGAGGAAAGAATCAACATGCGCCGCCTTCGTCATCCGGGCCCATGCCTGGTGATCACCCTGGCCCTGGTCCTGCTGCTGATCGCAGCCCTGGCTGGTGCGGCCGGTCCCCAGCGGGTAGCCATCCTGCCCTTCACCGCCAACGCCAAGGAAGACATCACCTTCCTGGTCAAAGGGGTGCGCGACATGCTGGCCACCCGCCTGGCCTGGAAGGACAAGGTGGCGGTGATCGAGCCCGACCTGGTGGCCCGGGCCATGAAGGAGGTGCCGCCCCCCTACAACGACCAGAAGGCCCGCGAGCTGGGCCGCCGGTTGCAGGCCGACGCCGTGGTCTATGGCTCCATCACCATGCTGGGCAAGGCGGTCAGCGTGGACGCCCGCCTGGTACGGGTGAACTCCGACGCCCCGGCGCTCACCGCCTTCGTGCAGGCCTCGGACCTGGGTCAGGTCATCCCCCAGATCAACGCCTTCGCCCAGCGTATCAACGCCGAGATATTCAAGCGGCCCGAGGCCCTGGCCGCGGCCAAAGAGGGTAAGGAGAAGGGCAAGGAAAAAGCGACCGCCGAAGGCCCCCTGGGCAGGCTGCCCGAGAACATCAGCCCCCTCAACCCCCTGTTCATGCGCAGTCTGTCGGGCATCGAGAGCGACCGCTACTGGCGCAGCCCCCGCATCCCCGGCAACATCACCTCCCTGGCCGTGGCCGACATAGACCTGGACGGCAAGAACGAGATCCTGGCCCTGCTGGAGCACGGTCTGCGGATCTATCGCCTGGCCGGACGCCACTTCGCCCTGGTCTACGAGCTGAAGAACGGCCCCACGGGCAAGTATCTGTTCGTGGACGCCGCGGACGTGGACGGCGACGGCCGGCCAGAGATATTCGTCTCCAACCTCAACAACTACACCATCCAGAGCTTCGTGCTGGTGTGGGACCCGGCCGGGGGCCTGCGCTACGTGGCCAAGGACCTGCCCTGGTACTTCCGCGTCCAGCCCAACCCCACGGGCAAGGGCAAGATCCTGTTGGGCCAGGCCAAGGACGCGGTGGAGCCCTTCATCGGGCCCATCTACGAGATGAAGTACCACGACGGCACCTACGTGCCCTCCAAGGCCATCGCCAAGCCGGACGACTACGCCAACATCTACAACATGCTGTTAGCCGACCTCAACGGCTCGGGTCGGGTCATGACCCTGATGATCGGCCCCTCCTACGACCTGCGGGTGTATTCCTCCAAGGGCGAGCGCCTGTGGCAGAGCGGCGAGGTGTACTGCGCCTCGGCCAAGTTCATCGTCCAGCCCCCCGCCACCGACGTGGAAGACCCCGGCTGGGAGGACTCCTGGTACTTCGTGCCCACCCGCATGGTGCTCACCGACCTGGACAAAGACGGCCGCCCCGAGGTGATCGTGGTGCGCAACCGTGACCGCATGCACGGCTTCCTGGAGAAGATGCGCCTCTACTACCAGGGCGTGATCTACTCCCTCTACTGGAACGGCATGGCCATGACCGAGGACTGGCGCACCCCCCGCATCAGCGGCTACGTCACCGACTATGCCATCGCCGACGTGGGCAACGTGGGCAAGCCGGCTTTGGTGTTGGCCGTGGGCCAGCGCGAGATGAAGGGCTGGTTCTCCCGCGGCGTGGGCCACATCGTGGCCTTCACCCTCAAGGTGCAGAAGAAGAAAAAGCGCGTGTACCAGAAGGGGCTGTAGGCTCCGCACCCCCCTTTCTCCCCAGGGCGGGGGCAGGAGGTGGCGGTGTGTTTTGCCCGGCCGAAGGAGCGGCGGTACTCCATTCCACAGGCCGCCTCCCCAGCCCCACAGCCCGACACCACATCGACCAGACTACGGACCGCCTCCTCCCGAGGTCAGCCCTCTGCTCCACCAAGCCAGCAACGACCACCAAGGCGCCGGCCTCTCTCGACCGGAGCCGGTCAGGCGCCCTAGGAGACGACCCAACTTCTTTTGGGGGGCTTGCCGACTTCGCGGCGCAAGGGACTCGACCTCGGCCAGAGAGGCCACACTCTCTGCCCCGGCGCGGGCCTGCCCTGCTACTTGCCGGGCTCGCTCAGGGGGGTCTCCTTCACCGGGGGCAGCACCAACTGG
>MTPE01000223.1 GCA_002011835.1 Desulfarculaceae bacterium JdFR-95
CGGCCTGGCGGGCGCCGGCGGTGATACCGGCGATGGTGTTGGCCACGGCCAGGCCCAGGTCGTCGTGGCAGTGGACGCTGAGCACGGCCNCNTCCAGCTCGGGCACCTCCCGCCGCAGGNGGCGGATNAGATCGGCGAACTCGTGGGGCAGGGCGTAGCCCACGGTGTCGGGGATGTTGATGGTGGTGGCCCCGGCGGNCAGGGCCTCGCGCACCGCCTGGCAGAGGAANNCCGGGTCGCTGCGGCTGGCGTCCTCGGCCGAGAACTGCACGTCGTCGCACAGGCGGCGGGCGTGGGCCACGCCCTGGCGGATCTGCTCCAGCACCTGCTCGCGGCTGAGGCGCAGCTTGTGTTCCAGGTGTATGTCGCTGGTGGCGATGAACACGTGTATGCGCGGGCGCTCGGCCTCGCGGATGGCCTCCCAGCAGCGCTCGATGTCCTGGGCCTTGGTGCGGGCCAGGCCGCAGATCACCGGGCCGCGCACCTCGCGGGCGATGGCCTGCACCGCGGCGAAGTCGCCCGGCGAGGCGGCGGGGAAGCCCACCTCGATTATGTCCACCCCCAACTGGGCCAGCTTGTGGGCCAGGCGCACCTTCTCCTCCTGGTTCATGGATGCGCCCGGCGACTGCTCGCCGTCCCGCAGGGTGGTGTCGAAGATGAATACCTTGCCTTCGCTCTCCACGACGGCACCTCCAGCTCTGTTATTCCAGCCAGTTCATCATGCGGCGCAGGCGTGCGCCCACCTCCTCCACCTGGTGCTCCTCGTCGGCNCGNAGCAGGGCGTGGAACACGGGGCGNCCGGCCTGGTTCTCCAGGATCCACTCCCGGGCGAACTCNCCGCTCTGGATCTCGGCCAGGATGCGGCGCATCTCGGCCCGGGCCTCGGGTCCGATCAGGCGGGGGCCGCGGGTCACGTCGCCGTACTTGGCGGTGTCGGAGATGAAGCGGCGCATCTTCTTGAGCCCGCCCTGGTAGATGAGGTCCACGATCAGCTTCATCTCGTGGATGCATTCGAAGTAGGCCATCTCCGGGGCGTAGCCCGCCTCCACCAAGGTCTCAAAGCCGGCCTTCATCAGGCTGGTGAGCCCGCCGCAGAGTACGGCCTGCTCGCCGAACAAGTCGGTTTCGGTCTCCTCGCGGAAGCTGGTGGCGATCACGCCGGCGCGGGTGCCGCCCAGGCCGTGGGCATAGGCCAGGGCGTAGGCCCGGGCCTGGCCGCTGGCGTCCTGGTGCACGGCCAGCAGGCAGGGCACGCCCTGGCCCTGCTCGTAGAGGTCGCGCACCAGCTTGCCCGGCCCCTTGGGCGCCACCATGACCACGTCCACCGTGGGGGGCGGGGTGATCTGGCCGTAGTGCACGTTGAAGCCGTGGGCGAACAACAGCACCTGTCCCTCGCGCAGGCGCGGGGCCACCACCTGGTGGTACACCGCGGGCTGGGCGGGGTCGGGCAGGAGGAAGGCGATGAGATCGGCCTGGGACACGGCCTCGGCCAGGGGTGCGGCCTCCAGGCCGTCGGCCTCCACCTGGGCCAGGCTGGGGCTGTTCTCGCGCAGGCCCACCACCACGGACAGGCCGCTGTCGTGCAGGTTGCGGGCGTGGGCCCGTCCCTGGCTGCCGTAGCCCAGGATGCAGATGCGCTTGCCCTCGAGCAGCTTGGGGTCGGCGTCCTTCTGGTAATAGACGGTGGCGCTCACGATAGCTCTCCTTGCTCCTTGGGTGTGAGGTTGTAGATGCCCGCCCCGGGGGAGGAGGGCCGGCGGGCGGCCAGCTCGGGCTCGTCCTCCAGCAGGGTGTGGCGGGAGAGCACGATCTGGCCGGTGCGGGCCATCTCCAGGATGCCGTGGGGCTTGAGCAGGTCGATCAGGGCCGAGACCTTTTCCCGGTCGCCGGCCACCTCCACGATCATGGACAGGTGGTCGATGTGGCAGATGCGGGCCCGGAACACGTTGGCCAACTGGATGATCTGGTCGCGGTTCTCGGGGGTGGCGCGCACCTTGACCAGGGCCAGGCCCCGCTCCACCCGCGGGGTGTGGGACAGGTCCTGCACCCGGATCACGCTGACCAGGCGTTCCAGTTGCTTGACCACCTGCTGGCGGGTGGGCTCGTCGCCGCCCACCACCACACTGATGCGGCTGACGCGGGGGTTTTCGGTCTCGCCCACGGCCAGGCTGACGATGTTGAAGCCGCGGCGGGCGAACAGCCCCGCCACCCGGGCCAGCACTCCCCGCTCGTTGCGCACCAGCACTGCGATGGGGTTGAGGGTCTCCATGATCAGTCCTCCTGGCCGGGACAGGGGATGAACTCCACGTTGGCGCCGCCGGGGGGCACCATGGGCAGGACCAGGGCCTCGGGGTCCACCAGCACCTCCAGCACCGCGGGCAGGCGCTGGCGCCGGCTCTCGCTCAGGGCCCAGGCCAGGCCCGCCTCCAGCTCCTCGGGCCGCTCCACCCGCCGGCCCAGGCCGCCGAAGGCGCGGGCCACCTGGTGGTAGGGCGGCGGGGCCAGCTCCACCTGGCTCAGGCGGCGGTCGAAGAACATCTCCTGCCACTGGCGCACCATGCCCAGATAGGAGTTNTTCAGGATCACCGAGACCACCGGCACCCGGTAGCGCACCGCGGTGGCCAGCTCCTGGATGGTCATGAGGAAGGAGCCGTCCCCGTCCAGGCACACCACCCGGGCCTGGGGCCGGCCCATCTGGGCGCCGATGGCCGCGGGCAGGCCGAAGCCCATGGTGCCCAGCCCGCCGCTGGTGATGAAGCTGCGCGGCCGGCTGAAGGGGAAGAACTGGGCCGCGAACATCTGGTGCTGGCCCACGCCGGTGACCAGGATGGCGTCGTCCTCGGCCGCCAGCAGGCGCCCCAGCTCCTCCACCACCCGCTGGGGGGCGATGATCCCTTCCCGCTCGCGGTAAGTCATGGGGTACTGCCGCTGCCAGGCCCGGATCTGCTCCAGCCAGGGGCCGTGGTCGGGCCGGCTCTCCCAGGCGGACACGCCCTGGACCAGGGCCTTGAGGGCGGGCTTGGCGTCGGCCTCCAGAGGCACCGCCGCGGGCAGGATCTTGCCGATCTCCGAGGCGTCCACGTCGATGTGCACGATGCGGGCCTGGGGGGCGAAGCTCTCCACCTTGCCCGTGACGCGGTCGTCCAGGCGGCAGCCCACCACCAGGATCAGGTCACTGTGGTGCAGGGCCAGGTTGGCGTAGGCGGTGCCGTGCATGCCGGGCATGCCCAGGGACAGGGGGTGCCGGCTGGGGAAGGCGCCCAGGCCCATGAGGGTGGTGGCCACCGGGGCGGAGAGGGCCTCGGCCAGCCGTCTGAGTTCGGCCGCGGCGCCGGCGTGGATCACCCCGCCCCCGGCCAGGATCACCGGCCGCTGGGCCGCCTGCAGGAGGTTGAGGGCCTGCTGCAGGTGGTAAGGGTCGGGCTGGTAGGGGCTGCGGTAGCCCTCCGGCTCCTGGGGCACGGCCAGCAGCCGCGGGCAGGGGGCCAGGGCCACGTCGCGGGGCAGGTCGATCAGCACCGGCCCGGGCCGGCCGGACAGAGCCACGTAGAAGGCCTCGGCGAAGACCTGGGGCAGCTCCTCGGCGCTGGTCACCTGGTAGTTGTGCTTGGTGATGGGCATGGTGATGCCCCACATGTCCGCCTCCTGGAAGGCGTCGTGGCCCAACAGGGTGGAGCTGACCTGGCCGGTGATGGCCACCAGGGGGGTGGAGTCCATCATGGCGTCGGCCAGGCCGGTGACCAGGTTGGTGGCGCCGGGGCCGCTGGTGGTCATGACCACGCCGGGGCGTCCGGTGGCGCGGGCGAAGCCCTCGGCCATGTGGGCGGCGCCCTGTTCGTGGCCCACGGTGACGTGTTGGGGCCGGCCGTGGCGGTAGAGGGCGTCGTACACCGGCATGATGGCCCCGCCGATCATGCCGAAGACCAGCTCCACCCCCTGGTGCACCAGGGCGGTGACCACGGCGTCGGCGCCGGTGTGGACCTCCGGGGTCTGCTTCTGCTGGGGAAGGGGTCGGGCAGGTCGGTTCATGACTCACCCCCTTGTTCGCGTTGTGGGTTGGGTCGCAAGCAGGCGCCGCGGGCAGCGCTGCCCACCTGGGCGGCGTAGCGGGCCAGGGCGCCGGTGGGGAAGCGGGGTGCGGGCGGCCGCCACGCCTCCCGGCGGCGGGCCAGCTCCTCCGGCGGCACCATCAGCTCCAGGCGCCGGGCCGGGATGTCGATGCGGATGGGGTCGCCGTCGCGCACCAGGGCCAGGGGGCCGCCGGCGGCGGCCTCGGGCGAGACGTGGCCGATGGCCGCGCCCCGGGTGCCGCCGCTGAAGCGGCCGTCGGTGACCAACGCCAGCTTGCCGTCCAGGGGCCCGCCGCTGATCAGGCTGGTCAGCGCCAGCATCTCGCGCATGCCCGGGCCGCCGGCCGGGCCCTCGTAGCGCACCACCACCACCTGGCCCTCCTGCAGGCGTCCGGCCTGGTAGGCGGCCACGGCCTCCTCCTCGCGCTCGAACACCACCGCGGGGCCGGTGTGGCGTTGCATCCGCTCCGCCACTGCCACCTGCTTGACCACCGCGCCGTCCGGGGCCAGGGAGCCGGTGAGCACCGCGATGCCGCCCTCGGCGTGCAGGGGCCGCTCCAGGGGGTGGATCACGGGCTGGCCGAAGAACTCCACCTCCGGCACCCGGGGCGGCAGGTAGTCGGCCAGGGTGCCGGCCACGGTGCGTACCTCGGTGTCCAGCAGCGGCTCCAGGCGCTTGAGCACCGCCCCCACCCCGCCGGCGGCGTGCAGGTGCTCCATGCGCATGGGCCCGGCCGGGCTCATGGCGCAGAGGTGGGGGGTGGTGCGCGACAGGCGGTCGAACTGCTCCAGGCCGAAGTCCACCCCCGCCTCCGCGGCGATGGCCGGCAGGTGCAGGGCGGTGTTGGTGGAGCCGCCCAGGGCCAGGTCCACCCGGCAGGCGTTGGCCAAAGCGGCCGGGGTGAGGATGGCCGAGGGGCGTAAGTCCTCCTGCAGCAGGCGCATCACCGCCAGGCCGGTCTGGAAGGCCAGCTCCTCTTTCTCGCGGCTCTCGGCCAGGGCGCAGGCGCAGCCGGGCAGGCTGAGGCCCAGGGCCTCGGTGATGCAGGCCATGGTGTTGGCGGTGAACATGCCCGCACAGGAGCCGGCCCCGGGACAAGCCGCGGCCTCCAGCTCGGCCAGCTCGCTCTCGCTCATGCGGCCGGCCTGCACCGCGGCCACGCCCTCGAACACGCTGACCAGGTCCACCACCTCGCCCTGGAAGGATCCTGCGGCCATAGGCCCGCCGGTGAGCACCACCGCGGGCAGGTCCAGGCGCGCCGCGGCCATGAGCATGCCGGGCACGATCTTGTCGCAGGAGGCGACCAGCACCAAGGCGTCGAAGCCGTGGGCCCGGGCCATCAGCTCCACGCTGTCGGCCACCACCTCGCGGCTGGGCAGGGAGGCGTACATGCCCGGGTGGCCCATGGCCAGGCCGTCGCAGATGGCGATGGTGTGGAACACCAAGGGCGTGCCCCCGGCCTGGCGGATGCCCTCCTCCACCCGCCGGGTCAGGCGGTCCAGGTGGATGTGCCCCGGCACCACCCGGTTCCAGGAGCTGGCCACCCCCACGAAGGGCCGGGCGATGTCGGCGTCGCTCAGGCCCAGGGCCTTCAGCAGGCTGCGCTGGGGGGCGCGCAAAGTGCCTTTTTTCACGTTGTCGCTGGGCAAGCTCATGCTCTCGCTCCAGGGGCTCCCGCCCCGCGCCAGGGCCGGGACCGGAACCGGTAGCCGTAAACCCCGGACGGCAGGCGTGCGTTCCTACACACTCCACCGCCGCACAGGGATTGCGGTCGTCCGATTGACTAGTGATCTATGTGAATGAAGTGCTCGCCCCTACAGGGGCAGAATAATGAGGCTGGCTACTACTACCAGAAGGAGGGAGGAGAGAGACAGGATGGCCTGAGAGGAAGCAGGACGTCCCCCGAACCAACTACCCATCGGCGCTTTGGCTCTTCCTTTCATGGCATCTCCTCCAACCGTAAGCGGTATGGTGCAGCCTAGTATAGCACGGCAGCGCGGGCTGTCAAACTTGTTGGTTTCCCCTAAGTGGGCGGCGGGCGGCCATGGCCGCGCCACGTCCGTTGTTTGCGGGAGAGACGCTCATTAACAAAGTGTTTAAACGTTTTTAACCTCCATATCCGCCTCCCTATGGCTGCTGCCGATTAAACCCTGTCATATCAATATGTTGTGCGTATGGCTCTCCCGCCGGGGCAGTGGCATGGTTTCTGCTGGAGATAACCAGAGGCCAAGGCCGCCCAGGCTGGCCGAAGGCTCCCCACTGTTGCCAGGAGAGAACCACCTCGCCCTCGGCAGGGGCGAGAAACACGAGGAGTTTTTTTCATCCGAAACCGATTCTCGAGGCAGGAGGCAGGAAAGTGACGAGACCATCGTGGGCCAAGACCGGTCTGTGGTTGTTGTTGGCCGCGGGCCTGGTGCTGGGGCTGCCCGGGCTGGGCCAGGCCAAGGTCATCGCGGCCAAGAAGTGTCTGAAGTGCCACGCCGAGCTGAAGAAGATGGACAACGTGGTGGCGGGGGACTTCCAGAGCCGCTCCAACAAGGCCAAGTCCATCGCGGTGAAGGTGGCGCCGGGCAAGGTGCAGGTGATCAAGTTCACCGCCCAGACCAAGGTGAAGAACGTCCCCAGCATCAAGAAGCTGCGCAAGCCCATCCCGGTGCAGGTGCGCTACGTCAAGCGAGGGCACGACCTGGTGGCCACCGAGATCGTGGCCAAGCCGGTGATCAAGGTGCCCAAGGACCAGCTCATCGACGTGAAGCAGATGGCAGCCCTGGTCAAGAAGGGCGGCTTCACCCTGGTGGACTCGCGGCCGGCCATCCGCTACCTGGAGGGGCACATCCCCGGCGCCATCAGCATTCCCTTCCCCAAGATGCCGGAGCTGATGCACAAGCTGCCCAAGGACAAGAACGCCCTGATCGTGTTCTACTGCGGCGGCTTCAGATGAGTGCTCTCCCCCATGGCCGCCAGGTTGGCGGAGAAGCACGGGTACAAGAACGTCAAGGTGTTCCACGCCGGCATGCCCGCCTGGAAGCGGGCGGGGCTGCCTGCGCTGACCACGCAGAAGTTCGTGGCCAGCCGCCTGGGCTACATCGTGGTGATCGACACCCGGGGGCCTGAGGCGGCCAAGAAGGGCCACATCCANGGGGCGGTGGCCATCCCCCTGGACCAGGTGGTGGCCCAGCGGGCCCAGTTCCCCCTGGACTACCGCGCCTACCTGATCTTCTATTCCCAGAACACCGACCTGGACAAGCTGGCCCCGGTGACCAAGGTGGTGTCCTCCTGGGGCTACAAGAACGTCTTCATCCTGGACGGCGGCTATGCGGCCTGGGTGAAGAACAAGCGGCCCATCCAGAAGGACATGGTGCGCACGCGCATCTTCTACCTGCCGCGGCCGCATCCGGGTGAGATCACCGGCGACGAGTTCATGAACATCGTGCGCACCCAGCCCAAGGACAAGCTGATCCTGGACGTGCGCACCCGAGCCGAGGCCGCCGGGGGCATGCTGCCCGGGGCCATGAACATCCCGGTGGACGAACTGAGCGCCAACCTGAGCAAGCTGCCCCGGGACAAGGAGATCATCACCCACTGCCGTACGGGGCTGCGCGCGGAGATGGCCTACAATATCCTGCGCAACGCCGGCTTCAACGCCCGCTTCCTCAACGACAAGGTGGAGATCCTCAACAACCGCGTGTTCTGCTGCTTCAAGTAGGCAAGGGGTGAGAAAGGGCCGCGCCTGCCGGCGACTTCTGTCGCCGGCAG